>JBMFOP010000112.1:0-8451 GCA_049969675.1 Myxococcota bacterium
GTATATACCAGATTCTTCTAAAGCCACAAATCTCAAATTCACAAATAACTCTAAACATCACTGCTATCCAAAATAATCTTCTTTGAGAATTTAACTATTTGTAAAATAAGGGTTTTGGACGGGTAAATCCACATTTTCAAAATCAGGTTACCCCATTCTACTCATTACCAATTAAAATGTTGCTCAACTTAAGTAAGGGCTAATAATCATTAGCCCCTACAATGGCTACATCTAGCACAACAGGTAAGGTCTCAAAGGGTTTATTGAGCCATTCCCATAAATTTTTGTATGATAAACCCCGTTAAAAATCTCAGGTAGAGCCTCATTCACTATCTTCACTATAATATTTTACCTGTGCCAAAATGGATGCGTCTCTTTTCCAACAGTGTAAAGAGATTATTCATAAGCAATGCCACGAATTACCCCCACCTTTATTCCTCTCTCTTTGCCTTATAAAACATATTCTTAGAAAATATCTGTAGAAATTGCTCGCATCAATCATTGGTTTATCCCAAAATACTACATTCTCCTATTATAGAGTGGTGTCCGAAAGGACGGGGTGTTTATTCTTAGGAAGCCTGCATCCGGTGTTTTTCTTTGTAAAACAATTTTATCCCATTGGAGGCTTCCATATCAAAAAATTTATTTTAGACAGATGTGTCAGGACATATATTATGGAAAGTGATATAATTTTATGCTATCTGGCGGATTTATGGATAGGCTTTTGCAGGTAATTGAAACGATATCTGAGAAGAGATTCTTACTCTACTCGCTCATATTCTTCTTACTACTATCAACCATCGTAAGAATTTCTACTTTCTTCTTTGATTTCTTTAGCAATGATGAGGCTGCTCACTTTATTGGCAGTCTGATAATCAAAAACGGTATGATCCTTTACTCCGACTTTGTGGATAATAAGCCTCCATTTATCTATCTCTTCTATCTGTTATCTCAGATAATCTTCGGAGAGAATATGTTGGCTGTTCACCTGATGACTACAATATTGGTCATCCCTTTAATTGCGTTTTTCTCAATGATGTTGATTTATAAGATGAGCCGTATAGCAGGGTTTATTACCGGATTCTTTGTCATCATCTTTACCTCTTCATATATCCCCACGGATATGCTCGCTACAAATTGTGAAATAATTATGCTATTATTTGCATCCATAGGATTTATCTTCTTACAGAGCGATAAAAATCCAGCTCTCTTACTCTTTGGAATATCAATTGGTCTTGCTACACTCTCCAAACAGCACGCCGCTATATGGATCATCTTACCTTTTATCAGCAGGTCCTTAAAAAAAGACTTCAGGGGCACTCCAGACTTATTACTACCAATAGCCGGATTTTTAATCCCAATATTGGCATCTCTACTCTATTTCTTTACAAATAACAATCTGGATAAATTTATATATTTTACAGTCAGCCATAATATCGGATATTCACAAAATCCTCTATTATTTACTGAGATACTGATTAGATTTGCAAAATATCTACTACCTTATCTGATTATCATCTCACCACTAATTTATTTTTACCTGAAGGGGAGAAAGAATGTTACATCAGATTTTAGATTCATCTTTGAGCCCGCCCTGATTCTCTCCATAATAATGATATTTATCGGTTTCAGATTCTTCCCACACTACTTTATACAATCTATCTACCCTTTATCTATTCTTGCAGCCACATATTTTATAGGTCCTAATAAAAAGATAAAATCAATTGTATTTATCATAATATATTCATTTTTGCTTTCAATCTCTTTTAATATATATACCTTTGCAAACTACTCTAAAAAGACCGATTTTATAGAGGAGACAGAGCCACTCTTCAGAGAGATTCCGCGGTTGCTTAAAGAGAATGGATTATGCAATGGTGAAAATAGACGACTATTTGTCTGGGGTTATGCCCCATTGTTTTATTATTACTTTTACAAAGAGTGTTCAATGCTACCAGCCTCCAGATTTGTATTACCTCAGGCAAGTACTGCTGGCTATATCCCCGGCAATGAATCGCAGTTTACTCTCCCTAATTTTGAATCTGCAAAATATATTATAGAAGAACATCGGAGACAACTATTAGATGACCTCAAAAGGAATTATCCATCAATTATCATTGACACCTCAAAGAACAACTTCCATAACTGGGGGAGATATACACTGAATACATTCCCCGAATTAAAAGAATTTATTAATAGCCATTACAGTCTCTATAAAAATATAAATGGATTTGAGATCTATATTAAATCCACAGACCATAGTACAAAACAGGAAGTGAGAGACAGCAAATAAGGATCGGGGATGAACTTATATTGTCCTTATTCAGTGGAAATTAGAAGTGTGAACAGATTAGCAAAGTTCAAAAATTTTCAGCCATATCCACAAAGTTTATGAAATAATCTCTTTTCCGCCCATATAAGGTCTTAGTGCCTCCGGGATAGTTACACTCCCGTCCTCATTCTGATAATTCTCAAGTATAGCCACAAGGGTCCTACCTACTGCAAGCCCGGAGCCATTTAAGGTATGGACAAATTCTGGTTTGGATCTCGGATTCTCCTTAAATTTGATTGATGCCCTTCTTGCCTGAAAGTCCTCAAAGTTTGAACAGGATGAAATCTCCCTGAATGTATTTTGAGCAGGAAGCCAGACCTCTATATCGTATGTCTTCGCTGATGAGAAGCCCATATCTCCTGTACACAGGACAACAACTCTATAATGTAGATTGAGTCTTTCAAGAATAGTACAGGCATCCTGCAAAAGGCTCTCAAGTTCCTCATACCCCTTATCAGGATGGACAAATTTTACAAGTTCCACTTTATTAAATTGATGCTGTCTGATAAGTCCTCTTGTATCTTTACCCGCGGCACCCGCCTCTGCCCTGAAACAGGGAGTATATGATACATATTTGAGAGGAAGCTGCTCTGCACTTAATATCTCATCTGAATGTAAATTGGTAACTGGCACCTCTGCTGTAGGTATTAGATGATAATCCGTTCCTTCTATGTGAAACGCCTCTTCCTTAAATTTGGGGAACTGTCCGGTTCCTATCATAGCCTTTGTATTGACCATAAGTGGCGGCCAGATCTCAATATACCCATGCTCTTTTGTATGTATATCAAGCATAAAGTCAATTAATGCCCGCTCAAGCCTTGCGCCCATCCCCTTTAGCACAGCAAATCTCGTCCCGGCAATCTTGGTAGCCCTCTCAAAATCCAGAATCCCAAGTCTCTCTCCAATATCCCAGTGATTCTTCGGTTCAAATGAGAAGTTGGGTCTTGTCCCCCATCTCTTTACCTCCTGATTATCCTCTGAACTTTTTCCAGAAGGGACAGAGAAATGCGGTATATTCGGAATATATAATAACTGCCTATTTATCTCCTCCTCCACTGAATCAAGCTCCTTCTCCATATCTTTAATAGATTGGGAAAACTTTTTAAGCTCATCCCTTCTGCTCTCAAGCATTGTTGTATCTCTCTTTGAGACTGCAATCTTTATCTCCTCATTGATCCTGTTGAGCTCGGTCCTACCACTCTGAATTTTCATAATCAGGTCCCTTCTCTTATCCGCAAGGGATATCAGTTGAGAGAGATCCATCTCCTGTCCCCTTCTAATAAGCGACTCCTTAACAAGATCAATATTGGCACAGACCTTTTTTAAATCCAGCATAAAAGCCTCCATAAAAATTGCAAAGCATATATATTACACTCATCATCATCTATCAAGAATTAATTTACTTAAACCTCCTTTACCATTTTTTGAATCCTTTGCAATTGGTTGATTTATCATCTTATAGTTTGTCCAAAGATACTGCATTCCTCTCTTATAGAGAAATGTCAGATTGGACGGGATGTTCAGGAGGTCCCATCTTCAAAAATCTTGTTTTAAATTATTTTACAATATCGTTGCCTTACATAAAAATTATTCTGGATAGATGTATAAGGGCATATATCTTAAAAAAGATCTGGAGAAATTAATATAACTATTCACTATTTAGAAGCAGATCTGAATTACTTATTTACACTCTCACAAAATTTCCATTTCATTAATCAAGAAGTCTGGAGTAAATCTTGGGAGATATAGTTAATGGTAAATGAATATATAATCTGTTTTTAGAAGTCAACTATCTGCAAAATAAGGATTCTGGACGGATAAATCCATATTCTAAAAATAAAAAACTATTTTGGACAGGTGTGTAATTAACTATAACTTTTTAATGTACAATCCTATTTTAGTTTTTCAAGCTCTTTGTCTATTGCAGAGAGAGTTCTCTCTACCTGTGATGGTGTCTCTGCCTCAGATATAGAGGGGGTCTTTGGCCTATCCAGTGCGAGATCCTTTGCAATAATCTCTACTGTTTTATCATCTACAATATTTAGCTTTGCGATATATGCCTCAAAGAGCGCATTGTCGCAAATTGTATTGATTAGCCTCGGGATTCCACCCGAATATTTATAGACTGCCTTGAGTGCCTCATTTGTAAATAACATCCTCTTTGCCCCTGCAAGTCTCAATCTGTGCCTTATATATCCTTCTGTAGAATCCTCATCAAGCGGCTCAAGTAAAATCCTTGTAGAGACCCTCTGTTTGAGAGGTGGGTCAAGGTCAAGCACATTATCAAGTTCCTTCATCCCGAAAAATGCGAAATTGAGTAGCTTCTTGCCGGGGATCTCAAGATTTAAGAGCCCTCTCAACTCCTCCATAACCTCTTTTGAGGTGAGCATCTGTGCCTCATCAATCAACACAACCGCCTTTCTACCCTCTTCATAAATCTCCACCAACCGCTGATATATCTGTGTCATAAGTGTAGCTTTGTCTTCTGCTGGAGATTCCACTCCCATCTGAATGGCGATCCTCTTTAAGATCCAGTTTGGATTGATATTACTATGAATTATCACCAGAAGTGCCGCCTCGTATTCCTCCTCCGGTAGATACTCAAGGAGCTTCCTTGCGAGAGTAGTCTTTCCGGTCCCTATGTCACCGACCAGAACTGCGAGCCCCTTCATATTACTTATTGAGAAGATGAGCTTATTTAATGCCCTTGAGTGTGTCGGGCTATTAAAGTAAAAGCTATTGATAGGTGCATTTGAGAAGGGCTCTTGATTCAACTGAAAATATTCGGTGTAATTCATCAATTGCTCCTTTGAAACAATAATTAAGGCATTCAATAGAAAAAAAAGACCCGATTGTCAATAAATAATTGGGTCTGGTAATATTGTCAAACATTAGATTACATTTGAGCCAGATCCAATAATCTACTATCTGACATAATTTTCTGAATAAACCCTTTATAAAAATTTGAATATGAAAGAATCTTATTACTGATATATTTTGAGTAACATTCAGGAGGATAGACCGATGAAGAGGTCAATTATAGCCATTTTGTTACTATTTGCTTTTTCAACAACATTATATGCAGATGAAGAGAAATATATTCCGCCACCAAAATTACCTGCATATAAGACACCCTCAGAGAAGATGAAGAGCGGTATAAGACTTTACGACTTCAGGAGCTCCAATATTGAACTCTATAGAATAACACAGGCCCCATCAGTTGAAGTAAGGTCGGTTGCCGAATTTGAACCCGCATCAATACTGTTGCTTACCTACTTTCCGGGTTATTACGACAATGTATACAGAGGTATAGTAACATCTACTATTGATAAAGTGAAGATCTATTTCTTCTACGATACAACCTCAATGAAAAATAGTATAATTAGCCGATTAAAGGGGTGGGGCATCTCTCAGACACAGATTGACCAGAATGCGGTATTTGTAAATACTCAGGTTGATTCGGTCTGGATGAGAGATAGTGGTCCAAACCCAATAGTCTCTGCAGACAATAAATATGGTATTGTAGATTTTAGGTATTATCCCGACAGATATTATGATGATAAGATCCCGACAGAGTTTGGGAGGTTGCTCAATCTGAATGTATTTAGACCTTCAATGGACTATGAAGGGGGAAATTTTATGACCAATGGCAAAGGACTCTGTATGGCGACAAGGGGCTCTATCTGGGAGAATTTGCCATTGAAAGATTCAGATATACAAAAGATACTTTCAGACTATATGGGATGCAAAAAGACGGTCTTTTTAAGGCCGCTTGCGGGTGAGGGCACCACCCATATTGATATGTTTGCCAAGTTTACATCTGAGGATACAATCCTGCTCGCCCAATATAAGTTCTCTCAGGACTGTATCAATTACGATATTCTGGAAGAGAATTACAATATACTTTTACATACTACAACAGTTGACGGCAAACCACTTAAAATAGTCAGAATTCCAATGGCAGATAATTCAGATGGAGTCTGGAGGACATATACAAATTCACTTCTCATAAACAATATCGCCCTTGTCCCCGTTTATTCAAAACATAAGACCTATGAAGCAGAGGCACTGAATGCTTATAGAACTGCACTCGGTTTAAACTGGACTATAGTCCCCATTGATTCAGAAGATATTATTCCCGATGGCGGATCAATTCATTGTATAACTATGACAGTACCTGATTTTTCACTTGTAAAATTTCAGAACGACCCTGATACCCTCTGTGGAAATTCAACAAATTGTAATCCATCTGGTTGTGGTTCAATCACAACAAAAGGGGAGTGCGATGGTGATGTAGTAATATGGTGTGAAAATAACTCAGCTAATTTTTACGATTGTGCATCACCCTGCAATACAGTGCCAAACAACTATCCCTGTGAACAGAGGTGTGAATTTAATTCCTCTAAAGGATATTATGATTGTGTATCCAATTTCCAGTGTGTGCAATGTGTGGATGAATGCAAAATGGGGGAGAGCGGATGTTATGATTCTAAGACCATATGGAGCTGTGCGGGAGATATTGATAATGATGGTTGCAATGAGATTCAGACCTCTATATGTGAGAATGGAAAGAGTTGTAGCAATGGAATCTGTGTGGGTGGGTGTATTGCCGATTGTACCAACAAAGAGTGTGGAGATGATGGTTGTGGAGGAAGTTGCGGTAGTTGCAATCAGAATGAATTTTGTGGATTTGATTATAAGTGTCACACAAATATATCTGATGCAGGAGTTGATATAGACTCGGATATAAAAGATTCTGGAATCACAGAAGATATTTCTGATATACAGCTTTCGGATATTACCTCAGATGTTGGGGCAGATATAAAAGATGCTACTACTGACATTACTATTACAGATACAGCATCAGACATTTTAGTTAACGATACCTCTGTTACAGATACATTTGACACAGGATATGTGGATAGCTCAATACCTGATATAAACAATACAGACGCAGCTATATCAGATACACAGTCCAAAGATATTGCCAGAGTTGATATCATCACAGATTATGAAGGCAATCAGGAAGAGAAGTATTCAGATGAGTCTACTGGTTGTTCCTGCTCCACAGTAGAATAGATCACAGGTTGATCAAGTCTGGCTATATATCTCCTTCTCAATCTCCTCAAGCGATGGCTTTAGAGATACAATATCTCTCCCCCAACTATTTATCCACCTCAATACCTCTATTGATAAAGGAGTTGTAAATCTCATCCTGGGCTTACCATATTTTGCAAATGGTTAACTTTCCAAAGCTGATTATTTTAGATAGCAGTGAGGAATCTATTAGAAAGAAAAAGGTTGGATTTTAATATAAATGGGTCTTTTAAGGGGGGAAGACCCGTTGTATTTTTTACTTGAAATTATATCAAAATCATTTAATATAAATTTCCTTTTTGAGGAGAGATGGCTGAGTGGTCGAAAGCACCGGTCTTGAAAACCGGCAGGGCACTTAGTTGCCCTCGAGAGTTCGAATCTCTCTCTCTCCGCCAGTAAGGAGAGGTGGCCGAGTGGCCGAAGGCGGCGGTTTGCTAAACCGTTATACGGTCGAAAGTCCGTATCCAGGGTTCGAATCCCTGCCTCTCCGCCATTTTAAGGTTGGACCTGATAATACAAACAAAAAAACTGGACATAATATGTATCTTGCAAATCTCTTTGCAACAAATAATATAAACCAGATTTTAGACAAAACTCTTTTATTATCTAAACCAGACAAGAAAGGAAATGACGAAAACAACCAAACAAATTGCAATAAGTGAATATATTATTAAATTCACATCTGTCCAAAATAAATTTTAATTGAAGACTCAAAGGTACTGAATTTTTTAGAGGAGGCAATATATGAACATAAATCGCATCAGTTACATCTTATAAGGTGGTGAAAGAGATAAAACTAGAGATAAAAATAAAGGGATTTATCCGCCGTTGCAATTTATAGCAATCTTATCCTGTTAATTTGGACTGGCTTATTCTTTATTTTATAAATAATGAACTTCTAAAAGCAGATTATTCTGGACAGCAATCGCTTTATATACAATCAAGATATCCGTTGTCGGCTTTGAAACATTTATTAGTATTGTAACGAACACTTTGCATTTATCCATATGTGAAAAATAGTA
>JBMFOP010000113.1:0-8287 GCA_049969675.1 Myxococcota bacterium
CTCTGAGCCTTCTGTAAATATCTCATATGGGTATAAATAAGTCAAATTCAAAAAATTATAATATGTAGGGGCGAACCTATGTGTTCGCCCATATCATTGGGACAGACACGCAGGTCTGCCCCTAGGTGTTCGCCTATTACATTGAGGTATTTATTAAAAAAGCTTAATTCTGCATAGCCGAAACCAAAATCCTTGTAAAATCTTCTGTGTATTTTGTGTATAAGTTACGATTAAAGAATCTAATTGAAATCGCAATTTCATATATCTTGTTTGTATCTGAATATGGTCTGGATATTCCAACACTGGCAAAAAGGCAAAAAATCCCAATTTTTAATAAACTCTATCATTGAGCATCTCCTTAAATCTGGATTAAACTATACAATGAACTCTTTATTTTGCTTAAAGTATAATGAATCACTGGACTGTATATTGTTTGAATCATTTATGACTCTCTCATACATTTGACAAACATTGTTTTGGAAAATATATCATCTTCGCCATCCTGTCAAGGCGTTATTCTTTTTCAATTTCTCTACTTTGATAGAGTTCATCTGTTAAAAGGGAGTATTTAAGATGTTGTGCATGAAGTAACAAATTCAATCAAACTCAGATACAAAATTCCAGACAATTCCCTTTATTTCTTATAGGATTCCTGTCCAGGTGAGCTTCTTCATCCTTAAAAGCCTTTAATATCTTCTCTAAACTTCCCATTAGTTTTTTTAAAACTTATATATTTCTCATTCTGGTACAGGCGGTGTCTTTTGATAGATTCTATCCTTTTCTCAATATCCTGAACAAAAAGGCGCTGAGATGGGTTTCAATCCCTTATCCGCTTGATTTTTGGGGAAGTGAAGAGGCTTACGGCAAAGAGCACCGCTAAAAATAGAAGCAGGATTTCGCTTATACTCTTCTTTGTTAGATATTCTGTAATATATGTCTGGATAGACTTAAAGAAGAAGTAATATTGACTCTTGATTAGAACTCCTCGTTGAGAAATCTCCTTTTTCAAGATTGACAGATAAATAATATATTCGCCAAGTAGATAACTGAATATGGTGAGCAGTCCACAGAGCATCTGAAGAAAAGTTACGGTCTTCCTTAACGCAACCAGATATACTGACTTAGAAATCAAAAATGCAGTAAAGAGTATGAAGAAAACAAGATTATATCCGCTCTTAATAATTACCATTGCATAGAATATAGCAGAGAGAATGGCGATGCTGATACCAACCAGAATTGAGAGTCGCTTCTCTCTTATGCTCAACTCCTTATTCTTTGAAAGAAAGGAGACTGTCTCAAAAGCCTCTTTTACATATCCATCAGCCACCTCTTCAGACAGGCCAAATTTTATAATAATTGTCCGTTTTATATTGCTATAGTTCAAACCCTCCTTCATCAACTCCACAATAAAAGATATTATCTCGTGTCTGCCGTTCACTGAATTACCCTCTTACATATATCCAGTACAGGGCACCCCTCACAGATCGGTCTCTTCTTACAAAAATTCTTGGACAGCTCCACAATCTGAGCGTGATAATCATTAAAGAGGTGAAGGTCCTTCTTGAGGTTCTTCATAAAGATTGATTGAATTTCATCATATCCCATATCTGGTGATCTTAGAATGCCTATCCTATAAAATGACCTCTTTGTATATGCATCAACTACAAATATAGGAAATTCTGCTGCATAAAGCAGGATGGAATCTGCTGTCTCCTTCCCGACCCCTTTTACAGAAAGGAGCATCCTCCTCGCCTCATTCACATCAAACTTTTTAAGATTGGTGATATCGGAGTTGAGTTCATATTTAATAAATTTTAAGAGTGATATTAGCCTTGTGTATTTCACATTGTAATATCCAGCAGGCGTTATACAACTCTTAACTATTTGTGGGGGGGACTCAAGTAGACGGTTTAGAGAGAGAAGACCTCTCTTCTTCAGATTGCCTATGGATTTTTCAACATTACTCCATGCCACATTCTGGGTGAGTATTGCCCCCACTGCCACTTCAAATGGGGTCTCTGCAGGCCACCAATTTAAAAAGCCGAAATGGGCATTAAGCCTCTGATAGATTTCCATCAGGTGCAATTCTAATTTCATAATCGGTTATCTTCAAACTCTATGACATCCCCTGCCGAAAAATCCTTTTCAATATCATTATTTGAGACCACTTCTATTACAAAATATGCACCGGACACAAATCTTGATACCTTAAAGGGGCTCAATCTCTTCTCCACGGCTATTACAACCTTATCTCTATTCAAAAAAATGAGGTCAATATCAAATCTCATAAAGAATGTATGAACTGCATCACACCTGTCAATCACAAGTGCATCAAATCTGAGTGGTAATTTTTTGAACATCAACCCCCAAAATCTGTCCTTAAAAGTTGTTGTCAGAAGTGCCTTCTCAAAGATAGTCTTCTTTGTTGTGAGATTGATGATTCTTATTGATTTCATCTCTCAACTTACAATCAGTTCAAGTTTTGGGCCAACCTTCATTACCATCCTCTCCATAGATTCATATATATCACCATCAATTGTATATTTCATCGGCTCCTCTGCCTCAAAGATCACCTCCATCGCTGCCGCATCTATAAATTTCTTCTGGTCCAATGGCATTCCCAGACGAATAGAAGGTAGTGCAGTTACCACTCCCATAGCCTCACACAGTACCCCTACAATATTAAAACAATCTGGCTTATCAAAGACCTTCACAAAGGGATTGAATCCAAAGCCGAGGTTGTCAATTGTTGCTGCGGTAATCATAAAAAATTCTGTATGTGGCCAGAGTAATCCGTCCACAGTAATCTTTGCTTTAAACTTTCTAAAGAGCCACCTTGCAAAATCTCCACCGCGCACCGCTGAGAGTATAGCCCGCGTCAATATAGTAGCCGCCTTTGTAGGAGTTGGGGTGCCACCTGAGTAATACTCCTTCAGGAAATTAAATGCCACACCGTTTGCAAACAGAAATCCGTATCTCCCATCAATATTCATCACATTTCTTAAGACAGTCTTAAAAGGGATGTTGTTGTGGTATTTTTCAACTATATTAAAGAGGATCTGATTGCTGTCACCTCTTATTCCTATAGAATCTGCGATTGTATTCATTGTCCCACCTCTTAAGAGGGCAATCTTTGGCAGAGGTGTATCCCCATAGACCTCAATAAACTTTGTTATAGTTATATGATTTGTTCCATCGCCACCAGAGAGCGCCAGAATCTCAATCCCTCTCTGTTTAAATTCATATGCCACATCCTCAATCTCAACAAGGCTCTTTGTAGCGGCAATGGTCCCGCTTGAACCGACAATATATGCAAGCTTATTTATTCTATCGGGATTCCTCCTGTTCTGTCGGGAAAATGGATTGACTATTACTCCTATACCTCTCTTCATAAGACCTTCCGTTTATTATTCTCCGCTGTCCGATGACTTATTTGGAATTTTTATATTATGCTTTGACATCTTGTTTTGTAGAATAGATGGCTTAATCTTGAGCAAATTTGCCGTCTCTGTTATATTAAAATTTGTAATTGATAATGTCTGCAGAATAATCTTCTTCTCTATCTCTGCCATAAAATCATCAAGGCTCATACCTTCTGAGTATCTTGATATAATCGTCTCAATCTCATTCATTTGCTGACAGATCGAGTTTTTTATATAATATGGTAAGTCATTTACACAGATCATCTCCCCTTCTGACAGCACGAGTGTCTGCTCTATTACATTTTCCAGTTCCCTGATATTTCCGGGCCAGTGATATTGCATCAGGAGTTTTAATGCCTCCCTGGTAATTCCTTTAATATTAGAGCGTGTCCTGTCTCTATGTTTCTTGATAAAATACTCTACAAGTTCTGGTATATCCTCTTTTCTCTCTCTGAGTGGTGGTATCAAGATCGGGACGATGTAGAGCCTGTAATAAAGGTCCTCTCTGAATCTCCCCTCTTTTACCTCTACCTTCAAATCCTTATTTGTAGCCGCAATCACACGAGCATCAACCTTGATAGTCTTCTCCCCTCCTACTCTCTCAAACTCCTTCTCCTGAAGAACTCTCAACAACTTTACCTGAGTGGCTAATGATATCTCACCAATCTCATCCAGAAATATTGTACCTCCATCTGCAAGTTCAAACCTACCGAGCTTCTGTCTTATTGCCCCTGTAAATGCCCCCCTTTCGTGTCCAAATATCTCACTCTCAAGGAGGGTCTCTGAAAGCGCCCCACAATTGACTTTAATAAATGGACCATTCTTTCTGGGGGATAACTCGTGAATATATCGTGCTACCATCTCCTTCCCTGTCCCGCTCTCTCCAGTAATCAAGACACTTGAATCCGTCTGTGCCACCTTCTCAACTATTGATACAATCTCCTTAATCTTCTTTGAACTACCTATAAAGTCCTCAAACAGGAAGTGACTTTTTAAGTCCTCCGTCAGTATCCTGTTCTTCTCAGAGAGTCTTGACTTCTCCTCTCTCTCCTTGATGATCTGGAAGATCTGTCTTAGCTTCTTTCTAAGTTCGGAGATCTGCCACGGTTTTTCAATATAATCATATGCCCCGAGCTTGATTGCCTCTACCGCATTTGAAATAGACCCATGGCCGGTCAACCCAATTATTATTGCCTGCCTGTCAATATTCATTATCTCCCTGATGACTTCAATCCCATCCATCTTCTCCATCTTTATATCTGTAATGACAAGATCCGGGCTCTTCTGTTTATATATGGCTACTCCCTCTTTTCCACTACCAGCTGTATAGACCTCTATCTTTGAACTGAGACCCAACAACCTTCTCGTCTCCTCGCTCTCAATCGCCGTCTTCAGTCCAATCCTGATGGTCTCATGGTCATCTATGACAAGTATGCTCTTCATAAAGTGTTCTGCCACACGGACTTATAATATTTATTCGTCATCATAAAGTAAAGAGAAAATTTCAGTATAAATATATCTCTTCCCTTAATTTATGAAATGTCATCTGGGGTAAGGCTCTTTACATCACCGCTGAGGGAGGTGGTGGCTCATCAGGTGAACCTGCATTCCTGATCGGAAAATATACGAGAATAAAAGCAATAATCCCAAAGATTATCAGACTTATTAGATAAGTTGGATTTTCAAAGAGAGATGGAATCCTTACATCAAAGAATGCAAGTGCCGCAAATATAAGACCCATCAATGCCTCACCCGCTATCAGTCCGGAGGCGAGAAGGACACCAACATTTGAGGACCTGATCTTCTGGGCATCGTTGAATTTATTTCTCTCTGCAATTATGTCATACACTCCCCTGATCAGTCCTCCAACAAATATCGCCGCTGTAGTCTCAAAAGGTAGGTACATACCCACACAGACGAGCATAGGGGATTTGACCTGTACCAGAATAAGTCCAACCGCCATCAACATCCCAACGACAATGAGTGGCCAGGTCATTGAGCCACCCACTATCCCCTGAGCGAGTAATGCCATAAGTCCAGCCTGAGGCGCCGGTAATGCCTTGCCTCCAAAGCCCGTTCCACCCATCTTTATATCTCCAACATGCAATATCAGAAGCGGGATGAACATCACCGCTGACGCTACAACCACTCCGATAATATCACCAATCTGCATCTTATATGGGGTGCCACCAAGGATATGCCCAACTTTCAGGTCCTGAAGCATCTCTCCAGCCACTGCTGCCGAGACACAGATGACAGCGGCTACTCCAAGTACCGCTGCTACACCCTGTGTCCCTTCCATACCGAGGGCGACCATCAGCAGCGCCGCTACTATCAGTGTAGAGATTGTAAGTCCGGAGATTGGATTGTTTGATGAACCTATCATCCCAACGAGATACCCTGAGACCGCAGCAAAGAAGAATCCTGCTATCACCATTACAATAGCGGCGACGAGGGCAGCGCCTAAACTTCTGGAGAAGAAGTAATATAAGGCAAATGTCAGGATGGTTGCAATGAGAAGTGCTGGAAGCACATATTTCAGACTTATATCCTTCTCTGTCCTCTTAACCTCTTCCTGTGCCTGTGCAGATTTCTTCAAATCTGATATTGAACGCTTAATCCCATTGATAAGAGAGTTTCTCATTCTATAGAGAGTAAATGCCGCACTGACAAGCATCCCACCAATTGCAATAGGTCTGACTATAGATTTCCATACAGCATATGATATAGCAATCCAGTCTGCACCCTGCCCCTGTGCTACAAGACCAGCCTCAACCTTGTCTCCGACAAAATAGAGTATAAGCGGGACAAAAAGTCCCCACGCCAGTAATCCGCCAGAGAAGTTGAGCGCAGCAAGTCTGGGACCGATGATATATCCAACTCCGATATATGCAGGTGATACACCTGGTGTAGTAAAAAGTGCCCCTCCACCACCCTCAACATTGCTGCCAGAGACCTTGACCACAGACTTTGAGAATGTAATAAATTTTTCGTAAATTGCCGGGAAGACATTCAACTTTCCGAGCAACTGAATGAATGCCCCGGCACCTAAGGCACCAAATAAGAATTTTGCACCAGTCCCTCCGCTCCTTCCAGCCTTGTGAATCTCGGAGGCTGCAACCGACTCCGGAAAGGGGAGGTCTTTATCCTCCACCATCACCCTTCTGAGCATCGTTACAAATAGAATTCCGATTATGCCGCCGATTGCCATAATGGCGGCGGATTCCCAGAAATGAGACATATCAAATTCTTCCCATATCCTTGCAATATAGAAGGCCGGGATTGTAAATATTGCACCAGCAGCCACAGATTCACCTATGGAACCTACTGTTCTTGCCATATTCTCTTCAAGGAGTGTGCCCTTAAAAAGCCTCAATACCGCCATACCGATGACCGCAGCTGGATATGTAGCTGCGATAGTCATACCAGCCTTTAGCCCGAGATATGCATTTGCTGCACCAAGCACCACACATAGAATAATACCGATGAGCAGTGCTCTGAGTGTAAACTCCCTGACATTGTTTAATTCGTTGTTAGGTGAATTATTTGCTGACATCAAGGACCTCCTGATTTAGAACCCCACTTATATTAAGGATAATTTGGTTTTTCAAGTAAAAGAGACAGAATTTATTTCTTCTTCTCTTTAAATATCCTCTCTACCTCCAGAGCACGCCTCTCCACCTCAACCCTTTTTACAACGAGTTCTTCATAAATCTTCTTCAACATCTCAATATTCTTCGCCAGTTCCTCGGGATTTGTGTTGTTTAAGTCAATGTCAACAATATACGATTGCCCCTTACCTACATTCATCTGATTTATAAATCCACTCTTTTCATAAGAGACTTCAACCTTTATTCTGACATTCTGTGATGAGCCTCCACCCTGTGTGGATGGGTTGGAGAGAGTGGAGTTGCTATCATATCCCGCCTCGGTCGTGATACCACCTCTCCCCTCTTTTTTATCTCCATCAGGGAGCGTGGCAGTACTATTGGCAACTCCCTTTACATTTTTCTTGACAGCTGATAGCACAGAATCCTCATCAAAGAGGGATTGTTCCTTAATAAAGGCGTTTGCCTCCTCTTTAAGCCTCAACCTCTTCTCTATCTCAATAAGACGTTCTAATTCCTTCTTGAGTCTCTCCTCCTTCTCTTTTAGAAGTTGTACTTTTTCTTTAAGCTCTGAAGGTCCATATAAAGCATCTTTCTCAGGAATAGTTAGCTTTAATACCCCGGACTGCTTTGAGCCGACATCATATCCGAGTCTTGAGAGTTCTGATTCTATCTCATCAAGTTCCTTATATCTCTCTTCAATCTGATTTGATATACTCTGAGCCTGAGCCATAAGATTCAGGAGCTCCGCCTCTTCAAGTAGATTAAGATCCTTCCTATACTTTAGTTGATTAATACGGGATGTGATGTCCAGATACTTCTTATTCAGAGAGAGGACCTCTGACTCAATCCCTTTTTTTGATCTGTTGAGACTATCAATCTGATTCTTTTGAGCATAAGAATAATTTAAAAGCAAAAATAAGCAGAGGAATGTCCCGCAGTAGGCTAATCTGCTAAATAAATCAATAAATTTATGGCAAAAAAATCTCATAATATAAAATGCATTATCAAATTCCATTCCTTTTAACAAAGAATAAAATCTCATAATATCATATAATTAAATTTTCGCCTTTTAATGGATTATTGGTAAAATGAGGAAAGATTTGAAAAGATATTTGATAACCCAATAGACTCAATTAGAAAAAAGGAAGGCCTCCACACTCTGGGATTTTTGGCTAAAAAACACAAAGCAAAGCCTTATGAAATTCACTCATAATTTTCCATAAAAGTCCACTGCTGTCCAGAATAATCTAAACT
>JBMFOP010000114.1:0-8274 GCA_049969675.1 Myxococcota bacterium
GGGATGTATGAAGAGACAATCAGAACATTGAAGATGTAGGAAATCATTACAAAGCAATGCGATTCAAAAGGACATATAAGAAAAGTGCTTATTGGCTTAATTCTAAATTTGCCGAGTTTTCTAATATGATTTACTATACAAGGATTTATGGGATTGGCTAAATAAACTCTATGAGACCTTATAAATTGTGCCAGATGTAGGACAACTAACATTGAGGGATATTTAAGCTGGACAGCATTTTAATGGATAGTGAAGAAAGGGGATAACCTGATTCTAACAATATGGATTCAGTCCAGAATCCTTATTTTACAAATAGTTAACTTCTCAAATCATATTATTCTGGACAGCAGTGATGTTGTTGATAAAAAAGAGCAACAATTTTCTAAATAAAAAGAGAGGCACCCGGTTTGAGTGCCTCCTGATATCTGCTTAATAAATCAGATTCTTACTTCAGTTCACAGGCAGGGTCACATGCTGACTTCTTTACATCTCCAGCGCAATCCTTTGCGTAATTTGCATCCTCGGGCTTAATCTTCTTCAGACAGTTGAGTGTGGAGAATTTTGCAACCGGTGTCATCAGATCAGCCATTGAGCCCTTTCCTCCAGCCACTACTATATCTTCAAATTTTAAGCCAGTGAGAAGTTGGATTGAATGAATTGTGAGGTTGGAATCAGCCTTTATACCTGCAAAGCCAGCTGGGACAGCCGGGAGTGTAATCTCTGTTCCAGCCTTATCCGGGGCGAGATAGATGAACCAGCCATTCCCGTTCTCTGTCTCAATTGCATAACGATAGAAAGATGCACCTGCCACCGCCTTGCTCTTTATCTTCTTGTTTGCTCTGTCAAAGTAGGAATCGCCTTCCGGGAATCCAAGAAAATTTTCACCTGAGATGTTGTAACCCTTCTCAACCTTATCTGCGAGTTTGATGATGGCTGTGATTGCATTCTCTGTTCCACCACCGAAGTTGTTGAAATCAATTGCAAGGAACGCGTAGACATATGAGTTGGTCTCAAATCCATTATATGCTGGTGCCATTCTGAGCATCATCTGTCCATCTACCAGATTGTCGGGGTTGTTGACCGGTTTGTTGATCTTTCCATCACCAGTGGCCTTTGGGTCATCTGTATCGGTACCAGCAGTGATACCCAGCGGGACAACACCCATATCAGGAATGTAGATAGCGCCAAGTCCAATTACCCCGCCAAAGTACTTTCCATGCAATTGTGGGAGTGTAGGCATATCAAATATGCTCTTGAGCAGGAGCTTCATTGAGAGGGTCATATTTACCTTTGGGAAATTATCAAAGTCTGGAATCTTCGGCTTATCTGAGATTGGCTTATCTTTGCATTTGCCATCGCCCATTGGTGTTGGGACTGTTGGGATTGGTTCAACCTTGAGTGCCGATGCTGAACCATGGCTGAATTTATTAAATAGGGGGAGGATTGATGCCAGCAACTGTCCGATATTGAGGTCATCTCCACCGGAGATAATTGGGGAGAGCATGTTAATAAGTGATGTAATCTCCGAATCTGAGAGACCGCCACCGAGACCCCACGCAGACCTGAGGCCCTCTTCACAGGCTACTCTGTAGTTCTTCGGGATGAGGTCATCAATTCCATATTTCTTTGCTGTAACAACAAGTCCTGATGGGAGTGCAATACACTCATCAACTGACGTAGGTTGTGTAAGGACAATATGCTCAACCAGCATCTCACCTACTATTGTGTTCAAATCAAAGTTGAGGAGGTCTCCAGCCACGCTGCAACCAGCAATACCAAGCTCAATTGAGTGATATTTGAGCTGTGAGAAGTCAAATTTACCTTTGAATCCACCTGCCTTATCAATGTTCTGTTTGGGTGGCAGATAGACTATATAATCGCTCTTATTTGCTCCAATGACTGATACATATGCATAGTCAGCGTGGAAAATATGGATATCTGCAGGACCACTTACTACCTGTGCAAGACCGGTGGCATCGGTTACAACTGCTGGTTTATCACCAATGACTACTGTTGCATCTGCAACCGGTCTCTGGGTCTTCTGGTCGAGAACTACAACTCTCACATTTCCACTATTTGTTGGGAGTAGATTCTTTACATTGAGAGGATTATCGCAGTCAATCGTCCCGACTTTAGCTGAAATCTTTGAAACACCCTCTGCATCACCGCCGGTGATTATGCCATTGGAATCCACTGCCACAGAATTTGGTGCTGAAGATGTCCAGGTAAATGTCTGCCACGGAATAATGGTGGTCCCTTTATAAGCAATTGCATGGAGTTGAATCTTCTGACCTTTGTAGATCGTGCTTACCTTTGAGGTGATTGCACACTTCTCTGGTGTATCAGTAAAGTCAGCGCATTTGCCAGCCACGCACTTCTTGGGTGCACATTCTGAATCTGAGGAGCAGGCGGGAGCCACACATTCACCGGAGACGAGGTCGCAGATCTTATTCTCTGCGGCACAATCGGTATCAGACTGGCATATCGGACCGCACTTCTTATCAGACTTGCAGATAATCGGCTTTTCACCTTTGGCTGCCGGGCAGCAATCGTCATCAATTGCACAGGTGCCACCGACCTTTTCACACTTGGCGCATACTCCATCAAAATTACACCACTGCGCATTGGGGGATTGACAGCACTCATTGTCTTCATAGCAGGATTCACCGCTCTTAAGACATTTGACACATTTGCCATTTACACAGGAGTACTGGTCACAGCACTTATTCTGGTCATCGCAGGACTCATTCTCATTGCGACAGGTTGGGGCCTGATTGTCAGCGAGTGTTACATCAACACCAGTGGTGTCTGTTGGATTCTCCCCTTCGCTGCTTCCGCCGCAGGCGGCGAAAAGAAACCCAAAAATTCCCATTGTCAATAAAGTCAATAATACCTTACCTTTCATTTCTACCTCCTTTAAAAGGTTTAAATTTCTTGCCCTCATAACTAAAACACCAAAAAAATTTCTCTCTCTTCTTACACCTCCTTTCATCTGTCAGTAAGTCCTCCCTACAGTAATCTTTGTTGTGATCCTGTACTTCTCCTTCGGGAGCGTCATTACTGAAAAGACCTTGATAGGGAGTAGATTCTTTCCCTCTCCTATCTGACCTCCGGTCTCCTGAGCCTTTGTAAAGTAGGCATCGGATTCCATAGGCGTGAGCACGATTTTATCTGAATTGAATAATTTCTTAAGGATAGGTCTTAATTTCTTATCTTCAATGTGATACATCTTCTTCATATTCAGGTCTTTATCTCTTCCATCAGGCACTTTATCCACATCCAGATTGTCCACCAGAAATTGTGCCCCGATCACATTTGGGTCTATATATATCTTAATCTTGAAATTATAATCTTTGTTTTTGTATTCAAGATTCTTGAACCCCTTCCCATTGAATTCCCAGCCGGGCATATTCTTTGTAAAATAATCCTTTACCTGCTCTTCTGAAAAGCCAATAATATTTGCCGCTAACACTGATTTACTGATAAATAAAATTAAAATAAATATTGGTGAAAAATCCTTCTTCATAACGGATATCCTCATAATACGGTCTAATATATTACACAACTCTTTGTTAAAAAGCAAATGAAAATATCACAGGTCTTTTCGTTTTGGTGTTGATGAAATCAGATTCTTCTGATAAATAGCAAAAGGTCTGTTTTTAAGGAGAGTTTTATGAGAATTTCTCGTTATCTCTTTCGTAGTTTTAAAGAAATTCCCTCAGATGCGCAGGTAATATCACATCAACTGATGATCAGAGGTGGGATGATTAAGAAGCTTGCTGCTGGAATATATACATATATGCCACTACTTCTCAGGACTATTAGAAAGATTGAAAATATTGTGCGTGAAGAATTAAATAAAGCGGGTGCTGTGGAGCTTCTTATGCCGATCGTTTTACCGGCAGAACTCTGGATAGAATCCGGAAGATGGAACTATTACGGTGCAGAGCTACTGAGATTTAAGGACAGAAAGGGTGCAGATTTCTGTCTGGGACCAACACACGAAGAGGTAATCACTGATATAGCAAGACAGGAGCTGAAATCCTATAAAGATCTCCCAAAGAATCTGTATCAGATTCAGACAAAGTTTAGAGACGAGGCAAGACCCAGATTTGGTCTTATGCGTGGTAGAGAGTTTATTATGAAGGATGCCTATTCTTTTCACACTACAGAGGAGGATGCAAAGAGAGAGTACTGGAATATGTATGATACATATACAAGGATTTTTAAGAGATGTGGTCTGAGATTCAGAGCGGTATCCGCAGCAACCGGGAATATTGGTGGAACTCTATCCCACGAATTTCAGGTACTTGCAGAGTCTGGAGAGGATGAAATACTCGCCTGTAATAGTTGTGAATATGCAGCAAATGTAGAGATGGCCGCATCATTTGATATTGAAAATCCGTCTTTTGAGTGTGCCGAAAGATATATTGAGGTATATACCCCAGATAGAAAGACGGTTGAGGAGGTTACTGAATTTTTGAGATTGGGAAAAGAGAGATTGATAAAGACTATAATTTATATCGCTGATAACAGACCCTATGCCTTCCTCATAAGAGGAGATTATGATATTAATGAGGCAAAGGTCAGGGCACTGCTTAAATGTGATGAATTGAGGCTTGCAGATGATGAGGAGGTTATGAGTCTGACTGGTGCCCCGGTGGGATTTGCAGGTCCAATAGGGCTGAAAGTTGATATTTATGCTGATAATTCTATAAGGGGGCTTAGAGGGGCTGTTGTCGGTGCCAATAAGAGAGATACACATCTTAAGGATGTGGATGTAGAGAGGGATATTGAGAATATTAAGGGCTTTTATGATATTAGATTTGCAAAAGAGGGTGAAATCTGTCCTGTGTGTAAGAAGGGCAAATATGAGAGATTTAGAGGGATAGAGGTAGGTCAGGTCTTTTATCTCGGTACGAAGTATTCATCAAAGATGAATGCAGAGTTTCTGGACAGAGATGGTAATAAGAAGCCTATGATTATGGGGTGTTATGGGATAGGTATAGGAAGGACAGCGGCCGCAGCCATTGAACAATATCACGATGAGAATGGAATTATCTGGCCAATGCCTATAGCCCCCTTTGAGGTTCATCTACTTGCTATCGGGACAGATTCGGAGGAGGTGGTAAAGAGGTGTGAGGATGTATATAAGGTTCTTCTGAATTTGGGTATTGAGGTTTTATATGATGACAGGGATGAGAGGCCTGGTGTCCTTTTTAAGGATGCTGACCTGATAGGGATACCGATTAGAGTCTCAGTCTCAAAAAAATCCATTGAAAAACAGGGAGTAGAGGTAAAACTCAGAAGGGAGAAAGACTCACAGGTCGTTCCATTTGAGAAATTTCCAGAGGAGATAAAGCGACTCATTGAGGCAGAATACAATTATTATTCAGGGGGAGAGGGAGGAAAAAATTGAAGTTTAAGGTTCAAAAAGATGATTCATCAAGGATAGTGCTCCCGGAGATTATCTCTCAGATGTTTACCTCCTTTCAGGAGAAGGGCGAGGCAGAAGTAATGAGGATAAATTCTGAGACCTTTATTATCCACTCTTCGGGGATTCCAATTAAGGGTATGTTCCTTGGAGATATATCTGTGGTAGGAATTGTAGAGATAGTGGGTATGATAAATTCTCTCAGGAAAGATGGAGTACTGACATTTGTCAAAGATGATTTCAGGAAGGCTCTATATTTTCAGGGAGGAGAGCTTGTATATGCAGTCTCCGGGCTTGTAGAGGACAGATTGGGAAATGTCCTTTTTAGAAATGGAAAGATCAGTCGCGAGGTCCTCATTGAGGTGGCAGATAAGGTAAAGAGCGGGACCCGTCTGGGCGAGATTCTTATGGAACGGAGACTCATTACCCCGAGAGATGTATATGTAGGATTGACGATGCAGGTAAAGTCAATATTTCTAAGTCTATTTTCATATCAGAATGGCTTCTACTTCTTTGAGGAGAAGAGTCCGGATTTGAGAAATGCAGTGAAACTCTCTGAGAGCACATTGGAATTGATTATGGAGGGGATGAGGCAGCATGGTGAACTCTCAAGACTCAGGAGTATCATCTCTGATAGGAATTCAATCCTGACACAGATCAGCCCATCACCCGATATTGAGCTCAACGATAAGGAGAGGTATATTCTGACTTTTGTAGATTCAAGGAGGACAGTCAATCAGATAATAGATGAGAGCAGACTCGGGGAGTATGACTGTCTGAGATTTCTGGTGTCATTATTAAGGGCTGGGTTTATTAAGATTATTGGGACAAAATCTGAAGAGGCGATTCAATACAGGGATTACATTGAGAGAGTGAAGAAGGCACTTGAAATCTGTTATAAGGCGCTTGAGGAGAAGGGTAGATTCGGGACTTTGCATATTGAATCGTATATTGCACAGCCACCGGATGAGGATGAACTGATTGCACTCTGTCAGTTTGATATAGATGGAAATATAAGTAATCTGAATGAATTGTATGAGAGGGCAAGATCGCTCTTCTTTGAGGGCTCGGAGAGGGAACTTTTGCACTCTCTCTCAAATCTACTAAATTACTGCATATTTGAGGTAAAAAATGGCCTCTCTGAGACAGAAAGGGATATGGTACTAAAAGAGGTGGCAAGACTATACGCCGGCGTAAAAAATGGAGGGATATTGATTTGAGTCTTGGACTTATAAAAAGGGTTATACCCGCCATTGATATTGAAGATTTTGAGACGGCAAGATCTGTGGTTGACAATTTTAGCGACGATATTGAATATGTAAAGATAGGGATGCAGGCATTTTATGGATATGGAGAGAGGATTATTCCATACCTGCAGGATAAGGGATTAAGGCTGTTTTTAGATCTTAAATTGTGTGATATCCCGAATACCGTAAGCTCTGCAATCCGCTCGCTCGTCAGATATAGATTTGATATGTTGACCGTACATATTAGCGGTGGGGAGAAGATGCTGCTGGATTCAACACGGATACTAAAAGAACTCCTCCCTGATGCAGGTCTGATAGGTGTGACCATTTTAACAAGTCTGGGGGATAAAGAATTAAGCTCTCTTGGATATAGGGATGGAGTTAAGGATGCCATCCAGAAAATGTGCAAAATTGCACTTGACTCAGGCCTATATGGTATTGTCTGCTCGGCCAAGGATCTGGATTTTGTAAAACCTATTGTAAATAATAGACTCAAGATAATTACACCCGGCATTAGACTTGCAGATGAAAATTCTCAAGACCAGATAAGGGTTGAGACGCCACTTAATGCCTTCAGGAAAGGTTCAGATTATATCGTTATGGGGAGGTCACTCATTCTGGGGGATATAAGGGGAAATCTTGAGAGGCTCAGAATACATCTTTTAGCAAGTGAGGATTAAAATAGATGGCTGATTCTATTGTATATGGAATAAACCCCGTCCTTGAGTTGATAAGGGCAGAGAGAAGAAAGATTGAAAAGGTATTTATTCTATCCGGTTTCAGGAGCCCGGCATTAAAGAGGATCTCCAATTTATTAAAGCAGAGGGATATTGAGATTAAATATGTTCCGAGAGAGTTTCTTGGAAATATCTCAAGGAGCAGTGAGCATCAGGGTGTAGTGGCATTGGTTGAACCATTTGAATTTGTTGGCTACAAATATTTTATACAGAATCAATCTGATTTTGAGAGAATTTTGATAGTAAATAATGTGCAGGACCCTCACAATCTCGGTGCGGTCATAAGAAGTGCCTATCTGTTCTCCTTTAAGGGAATCATTATTACAAAGAAGAATACAG
Source organism: Myxococcota bacterium (assembly GCA_049969675.1). Classification (GTDB taxonomy): domain Bacteria; phylum Myxococcota; class SpSt-1050; order SpSt-1050; family SpSt-1050; genus SpSt-1050. The sequence goes on from JBMFOP010000114.1 coordinate 7,758, forward strand.
TCTCAATTACTCCAGCGGTTATCAAGGCATCAGCTGGTGCATCTGAATATGTCTGGATTGCCGTTGAGGAGAATCTACCACAGGCTATAATTGATTTGAAACGGGCAAATTACAGAATAATCTCGCTTGATGTTAGAGGAGAGATAGATAGCCGCTCGCTTAAAGTAGAGGGGCCGCTGGCTCTGATTGTGGGTGGTGAGGATGCAGGTATAAATGACAGATTGCTTTCACTCTCTGACTATGTAGTGAAGATATGGATCTCTGATAATGAGTTCTCTCTCAACCTCTCCGTCTCAGCAGCCATAATGATGTACCAGCTCTCAAACAAAACTTAGAATAAATAGAACAGAGATTATACTTAGTCCATAGTCAACAGTAGTCCATAGAATATAATCAATTTTTCTAATTCATCATACAATTTGTAAAGACTTTTGTGATTACATCGCTGTTCAGAATAATCTGATTGGAGAAGTTAACCATTTGTAAAATAAGGACTCTGGATGGATAGATTCACACT
>JBMFOP010000115.1:0-8246 GCA_049969675.1 Myxococcota bacterium
CCCTGAACATTATTGACAAGTGCTCTGGTATCTTTTGTGAGGTCTTTTATATTCTTTATTGCCTCAAGTATATCACTCTGGGAGCCAGTGGAGATAACTCTCAGATTCTTTGAGACCTCCTCAATATTTGACATAATCTGTCTTAAACTCTCTGAATTCTGCATAAGTAGTTCTGATACCTGCTTTGATATCTTCTGGGTCTCACTCACAATATCCTGCATAGAGCCCTTCCCCTCTTTAGAACCAAATACCTCAGATAGTGCCTTTGTGACCTCTCTTATATCCTGTGTAATTACATTGAGTGAGCCGAATATATCCTCTATCTTTACTGGTCTTATCACATTTTCAATCTCGTCTCCATCTCTGAGCTCGGGGAAATTATTTGTGCCGGGGTTTATATCAATATAGTAGTCGCCGAGAATAGAGGTTGACCTCTTGGTAATAGAGCAATTTTTATAGAGTTTGACTCTTTTATCTATCCTGATTATTACCCGTGCTGCTGCCCCTTCAAGCCTTATATCCTGAATGGCACCTACTTTGACACCAGCGATTACTACCTTTGTCTTTAATACAAGTCCGGTTGTGTCATCAAAGAGAGCAGAGACCTGATAGCTGTTACTTTGATTATATTGATCTTTTGACAGATCCCCTACAAAAATAAATAGTAATACTATGATTATTGCTGAGATGATTCCCACTTTGATGGGCGTTATAAATTTGCTCATATCATACCTTTCTGAACCATAGATTGAGAAACCTCCTCAGATTCTCATCCTCTGACGCTCTTATAAAATCAGGTGGACCCTGAACTATAATAACACCATTGTGTAAAAAGGCAATTTTATCGGCAATCATAAAGGCAGAACCTATATCGTGGCTGATTACAATTGATGTGACATTGAACTTCTCTCTTGCATCCAGTATCATCTCATTTACAGTCATCGTTGTAATGGGGTCCAGCCCTGTTGTGGGTTCATCATAGAGTATAATCTCGGGATTGAGTATAACTGCGCGTGCAAGTCCTACCCTCTTCTTCATACCGCCGGAGAGTTCTGCCGGGTACTTATCCTCTACATTGTAGAGTCCTAATATATTTAATTTTTCCTTTACCCTTTCTCTAATCTCCTTCTCGCTTAGATTGGTATGTTCAATAAGTGGAAATGCCACATTCTCATAAACAGTCATTGAATCAAATAGTGCCGAGTTCTGAAAGACCATTCCAAACGACTTCCTTATCTCATTTAATTCCTTATCTCCCAGCTTTGAGATGTCTGTCCCCTTTACAATTATGCTACCCTCATCCGGTCGCAGAAGACCTATTATGTGCTTTATCAAAACGCTTTTTCCGGAGCCCGAGGCGCCGAGGATTACACAGATTTCACCCTCAACTACATTTAGATTAATCCCTTTCAGGACTTCATTATCTCCAAAACTCTTCTTGAGCCCGATTATCTCAATCTTTGGTGCCATAATTTAACCACCGAGTACATAGCCGGGTAGATACTTTGTCATAAGGACTGTCAGGAAATAATCGGCAATAAGAATTACAATAAAACTTGTGACCACTGACCTTGTAGTTGCCTCACCCACCCCTTTTGCACCACCACTCGCATAGAAGCCATTGAATGAGCAGACCATTGATACAATATACCCAAATATCGCCGCCTTCATAAGACCGCTTGTGACATCTACAGGGTCCATAAGATATTTAATCTTATCAATGAAGATGCCTGCATCTATTCCCATAAATATTACTGATACCAGATATGAGCCAGCCACACTGATCAGGTCAAAGGCGGCGGTGAGTATCGGAAGCATTATAATACTCGCTATCATCTTTGGAACTATAAGATACTGCTTGGCATCTACTCCCATAGTATAGAGGGCATCTATCTGCTCTGTTACTCTCATTGAACCCAACTCTGTGGACATTGCAGAGCCAGCCCTTCCGGTGACCATAAATGCGGTGAGGACCGGCCCAAGTTCTCTTGCGACAGATATTGCAACTGTTGAACCCACAAGCCCTTCTGCATTGAACTTTGCAAAGACATTTATTGATTGTAGAGCCATTACCATTCCGGTAAATGCACCTGTGAGCAGAACCACAAAGAGTGATTGAATCCCTATTGTATCAAGTTCCTTTACGATATTTCTAACCCTCAGTGGTGGTCTGAATGTGAGAATTGATATCTCAGCACACAGATATAGAAAGGAGCCTAACTCTTCAAAAAATTTGAGAATTTTATCTTTATACATATATTTTTTCTGTAACTGATTCCACCATCCTGTGCGCACCTACAGAATGATTATATCTGCTCTGTTGTAATAAAATTCTTCTTTATAAATAACATCTTTCCGCTCTGACGAATTATCCCACGTTTGATGAAATCGTTGATACTTCGTGTCACTGTCTCTCTGGTCGTCCCTATCTGGGAGGCGATGACATTGTGTGTGGGTCTGGGGTCAATTACAAATTCATTCCCCAAATCCCGACCTTCTTTCTTGACGAGTTCAATAATATATCTTGCTACCCTTCCGTATGCATCAAGCATCGTTAGATTTGAGATGATCTCATCGGCGCGTCTCAATCGGATAGATAAGAACTTTAGGAGTTTGATAGCAGATTTGGGGTGATTATTCAGCCAATTGAGAAAGACATCTCTTGAAAGCATAAGAACCTTTGTCTTTTCAAGTGCAATTACATATGCAGACCTTACATCCTCGTCCAGTAGCGCCATTTCGCCAAAGAAATCTCCAACTTTAAGAATAGAGAGTATTATCTCCCTGCCCCTATCACCATATAATACCACCTTAACCTTGCCCTCCAGAATTAAATAAAGAGAATCCCCTCTGTCATTCTGAAGCAATATACTCTCACCCTTTTTATATTCCTTTTCATTCATTAGAAGAGAGAGCCTGCTTATCTCACTCTTTGTGAGGTCTGAAAAGAGAAATATCTTACTCAACATATCTGTAGAATTCATAAGACTTTACCTCATTGAAAAATTTATTGTCCCGGTTCGTTTGACAGGGAAGGTCTTACCATTTATACCGAGCACACCTTCTACTGTATAATTGAACTTCTTCTGTGAGAGCATCTTCTTTACCTGTATGGCGTATTTTGAGAGGTCAATCCTGGCTGGGAATGTATAACTCAACTGGGCATTGGGTGGGCACTTCTCAAGCTCTGCAACCCTCCCCTCACCGACAGGGATATCTTCAATCATTACTTTATAATCAAAAAAATCTATCTTTGTCTCAAATGTATTATTGTTGCTTATCAGAAGGTCAAAGGTAAATCCGATTTCACCCTTCTCGCTACTTGAGATTGATGCACCTGGCACCTCTACCTGAGGTATCTCTGGAAGAATTATTTGATATCTGGCACCTATTGGCAGTTCAAATCCATCCCCTCTTACCACTCCGTTCAGTTCATAGTCTGCATTCCTTTTTGCAAGGAATGCCTCAAGCCTTTCACTCTCTTCTGGGAACTGAACTGGAATAACAATCTCAAACGTCGCATCCTTCTGTGCCCCTACTTTTAGATTTAGCCCTTTCTTCTGCTCTGGAATCTTTATATCTGCAAGGCTGAAGGTATATTCTACCTCCCTGAGAGTAATATCCACATCGTTCTTATTTTCCACTGTAAATCTGAATTTGTATTCAATATTTGTGATGGCTGGATTTTGAAAGTCTATCCTGTCATATTCAATAGATACCTTCTCCGGGCTAAATTGAGATGTGGCGATTTCGGGCCTGGTAGTTGCACAGGATACTAACAGAGGTATGAGGATAAAAGCAAATAATCTCTTTTTCATTTCATACTCCTTTTTAAATAGACAAATACCCAAGTCAAACATTGGTATATTTTTAATCACAAACTTTTTCATTTGTCTATAATTTTAATACTATTTAATATCGTGAAATTTCAAGCCAGTTTCTTATGTAAGATTTCAAAACTGGTATATCAATCTCCCACTGATTTGTTAGAGATTTTGATTAAAAATTTTAATATTTATCTTGTATTCCTGCCCAATTATAGTATAAAAGTGGTTCTGTTTTCTTCTTGGGAGGTAAATTAGTATGAACAACAGAGAGTATTTATTTTCGTCTGAATCAGTGACAGAGGGTCATCCGGACAAGGTAGCTGACCAGATATCCGATGCTATACTGGATGCAATTATAAAAGAGGATAAGAACTGTAGAGTGGCCTGTGAGACCCTTGTGACAACCGGACTGGCTATGATTGCAGGAGAGATCACCACTTCTGCATGGGTAGATATGCCGAATATTGTAAGGCAGACAATTAAGGAGATTGGATATAATGATTCCTCAATGGGGTTTGACTGGGAGACCTGCGCGGTGGTTACCTCAATAGATAAGCAATCTCTGGATATAGCTATGGGGGTGAATGGGCACGGTGTATATAATAAGAAGGACCTCGGTGCCGGGGATCAGGGGATTATGTTTGGCTATGCCTGTGATGAGACAGATGAACTTATGCCACTTCCAATTATGCTTGCACACGGTCTTACCAGGAGGCTTGCCGAGGTAAGAAAGAGTGGGAAGTTTGAGTGGCTAAGACCTGATGGTAAATCTCAGGTCACAGTGAGATATAGAGGTAATGAACCCATAGCCGTAGATGCGGTGGTGCTCGCCGCTCAGCACTCTCCAGAAATAACCCATAAGAGATTGGAGGAGGCACTTATTGAAGAGGTAGTCAAGAAAGTAATACCCCAAAGGCTCATTCACAAACAGACAAAATATTATGTAAACGCAACCGGGAGATTTGTGATAGGTGGCCCGATGGGCGATTGCGGTGTGACCGGAAGGAAGATAATAGTAGATACTTATGGCGGTTGGGGACATCACGGGGGTGGATGTTTCTCCGGGAAGGACCCAACCAAGGTGGATCGCTCTGCCTCTTATATGGCGAGATATATTGCCAAAAATATTGTGGCGGCCGGGCTTGCCTCAAAGGTAGAGGTTCAGCTGGCATATTCAATCGGGATTGCACATCCAATTTCAGTCTATATTGATGCCTTTGGTACAGAGAAGGTCTCGCTTAAAGATATTGAAGCGGCTGTAAGTAAGGTATTTGATATGAGGCCAAGGGCAATAATTGAACATCTGAATCTGTTAAGGCCCATTTATAAGAAGACCGCTGCCTATGGACACTTCGGAAGAGAGGAGAAGGAATTTACATGGGAGAAGACAGACAGGGTTTCAGAGCTCAGGAGATTTTGTAAGGTAAAATAAGAGGAGAGCATCACGATGAAGTATGATATAAAAGATATCGGACTTGCAAAAAAGGGTGCACTCAGGATTGATTGGGCAGAGATGGATATGCCAGTTTTGAGGAGGATAAGAGAGAGATTTTTAAAGGAGAAGCCTCTGAAAGGTATAAGGATTGCTGCCTGTCTGCATGTCACCACGGAGACGGCAAATCTGATGAGGACACTCAAATCAGGTGGAGCCGAGGTCGTATTGTGTGCGAGCAATCCGCTCTCAACACAGGATGATGTGGCGGCTGCCCTTGTAAAATATGATAAAATCCCGGTCTTTGCAATAAAGGGAGAGAATAATAAGGTTTATTATTCCCATATCCTTTCTGCATTATCAATCAATCCTCAGATTACAATGGACGATGGTGCAGACCTTGTTTCTGTGCTTCACAGGGAGGAGAGGGGGAGACTAAGTAATGTTATCGGTGGAACGGAGGAGACAACAACAGGTGTAATCAGGCTCAGGAATATGGCTAAGGAAGGTGTCCTCGGATACCCAATCATTGCAGTAAATGATGCAATGACCAAGCACTTCTTTGACAACAGATACGGCACCGGGCAGTCCACCATTGATGGAATATTGAGGGCAACAAATAGATTACTCTCTGGTTCATATTTTGTTGTGGCTGGCTATGGCTGGTGTGGGAGAGGTCTTGCAATGCGTGCAAGAGGTATGGGTTCAAAAGTAATCGTGACAGAGGTTGACCCGATTAAGGCACTTGAGGCTGTGATGGATGGTTTTGAGGTAATGCGTATGGATAAGGCAGCCAGAATAGGTGATATCTTCTGCACGCTTACAGGTGATATTAATGTAATCACTGCCAGACATATGCTCCTGATGAAGGATGGTGCCATTGTGTCAAATTCAGGGCATTTTAATGTTGAGATTGATATCAAAGGTGTTGAGAAGATCACAAAGAGCCGTAGAATAATCAGGGACTTTGTTGAAGAATTTACACTTACCAATGGGAAGAGGGTGTACATCCTTGCGGAGGGGAGATTGATAAATCTTGCCTCTGCTGAGGGGCATCCAGCCTCTGTGATGGATATGAGCTTCGCCAATCAGTCTCTCTCGGTGGAATATCTTTTGAAGTTTAGAGATAGCCTGAAGAGGGATGTCTATACTATTCCAGTGGAACTGGACAGAGAGGTGGCAGAATTGAAGCTTAAAAGTCTTGGTATATCTATTGACAGTCTGACGGAGGAACAGAGGAGATATCTCTCACAGTGGGAAGAAGGGACATAACAGGAATTTAAAAAATGGATTACCTGATTGCAATTCTGATGGGAATAGTGCAGGGACTCACTGAATTTATTCCGGTCTCCAGCACCGCCCATCTAAGAATTTTGCCAGAGTTGTTTAAGAGAGAGGACCCTGGTGCGGCATTTACAGCAGTGATTCAAATCGGGACACTCCTATCACTTCTTATGTATTTTAGAAAGGATATTTGTAATCTCTTAAAGGACTTTTTTATATCTTTATCAAAAAAGGACTATAAAAATCAGAATCTCTGGCTCTCAATCTATATTGTGGTGGGGACTTTACCGATAGTATTTTTGGGGCTTTTATTTAAGAGGTATATTGAGAGTGATTTTAGGTCATTATCAGTGATTGGAGGTTCACTGATTATCTTTGCGATTATTCTACTGATATCTGAGAGGGTTGGGAAGAAGGAGAAAGGGATTGATGTTATCAATATGAGAGATGCTATTCTGATTGGGCTTGCCCAGGCATTTGCATTAATCCCGGGTGCCTCACGTTCTGGTGTCACCATCTGTATGGCTTTGCTCCTCGGATATAGAAGGGATGTGAGTGCCAGATTCTCATTTCTGCTTTCAATCCCATCTGTTCTGGGGGCGGGGCTTCTGGAGATGAAAGAGGTCTGGGGTGAGGCGGCAAACTTTAATATCACCTCTGTTGTAATAGCCACCATCTTCTCTTTTATTTTTGGAATTCTCTCTATTGAATTTCTATTAAGATATCTTGTAAATCACAGAGTGAATCTCTTTGCTTATTATAGAATTGTGCTCGGAATATTCATATTCTTATTCTTCGTTTAGATTATACAGATATGAGCAGGGAGATATCATCAATTGATAATTTCTCTTTCAGAGTCATAAAGAAGGTGGGGCTTGCCATAAATAGATACAATATGATAGGTGAGAATGACAGAATTATTGTGGCAGTAAGTGGAGGTAAAGATTCACTGACTCTACTCAAATCACTTGTTTTAAGAAGACTCTGGGTGCCGATGAAGTATGAGGTGGTGGCAGTCAATGTTCAATCAGATATGCACTGCTCGGGTTGTGTTCACAGAGAGACACTGAGCAGGCTATTTGAGGAGATGAAGGTTGAGTATCACTTTGAGGAGATAGAGATATTAAAGAGACTCAAAGAGAAGGGGGAGAGGCTCAATTGCTTTTTCTGTTCGTGGAACAGACGCAAGGCACTCTTTCTGGCGACCAGAAAATATAATTGCAATAAGATAGCGATGGGTCATCATATGGATGATGTGATACATACAATTTTGATGAATCTGATAGTGCACGGAAAGAGAGAGGGAATGGAGCCAAAGGTCTCATTTTTCAATGGTGAGTTTGAGCTGATAAGGCCGCTCTTCTTTGTCAGGGAGGCAGAGACCAGAAGGTTTGCGGAACTCAATAATCTCCCCCATCACCTCTGCAGATGCCCGGAGGCTAGCAGAAATATCAGAGTTGAGATGAGAAGGCTTGTAGAGGAGATGAATAAAGTAAATAACAAGGCATATCTAAATATATTTGCATCAATGTACGGCAATCCAAACAGGCAAAATTCACAATAAACCATCGCTGTCCAGGATAATCATAACTCACAAATCTTACCTCTATAAAACAGAGATTCTGGACGGGTAAATCCATATTTTCAAAATCAGGCTACCACCTCTTCCTTTTTCATTACTCAAAATGCTGTCCTACCAGATA
>JBMFOP010000116.1:0-8019 GCA_049969675.1 Myxococcota bacterium
TTACAAGGATAAAATTTGTGAGTTTAGATTATTTTGGACAGCAGTGTATTCAAATAAAATTTTAAATTCCTTGCAATTTGCAAAATAGAAATATAATAATAACTGGTCTATTTTGAGGGTAACATGGCGATTGACTATGAAGGGAAATATACATTAGGCGAAGAGGTAGCAAATTCAATTATTCACGGCTTTGGCGCCCTCCTCTCCGTGGCCGGGCTATCTGTTCTGGTGACGCTTGCGTCTATATATGGTGATGGATGGAGGGTTGTAAGCTTTGCAATATATGGTGCAACGATGATTATTATGTATCTGGCTTCCACATTTTATCATGGCTTTACAAATAGAAAGGTTAAGGCATTTTTCAGAGTATTTGACCACTCTGCAATATTTTTATTGATTGCAGGGACATATACACCATTTACACTCGTGACCTTAAGAGGTGCATGGGGCTGGACACTCTTTGGGCTGATATGGGGTTTTGCAACGGCCGGGATAATTGTTACTGTCTTTCTGATGCACCGACTCAAATGGGTGGCAATTCTCATCTATGTGATTATGGGTTGGCTTGTGGTTATAGCAGTGAAACCGATGCTTTCTGGACTTCCTTTTGCCGGTCTTATGTGGCTACTGTCGGGTGGACTGTTCTATACCGGTGGAATTGTATTTTATATCTGGGATGACCTCCCTTATAACCATGCCATCTGGCATGTATTTGTCCTTCTGGGGACAATGTCACACTTCTTCTGCATATTATTCTATGTCCTGCCTATGAAATAATCCTGCTTTTATAAGCCTTTACAAATAAATAGTATAGATAATCCGGATAGGGATGTTTTTTTAAAAATGGATGGACTAAAAAGGCCCCTTAGGGAAGTTCAGGCCATAAAAGGTGTATCCTTTGAACTCAAAAGTCAGAGATCTCAGGACTGCTCGGGCCAAATGGTATGGGAAGACGACCATTCTGCATATATTGACTGGGTTGACCACTCCATCAGAGAATAAAATCATCTTTCTCAGCAAAGATATAAGTGATAGAGATAGCTGGTCTGATATCCTTCGCAGGATGAACTCCTCATCAACATATACTGCGCCTCACATCTGTCCAAAATAATTTATCTTTTTTTGATATGGAAGCCTCAGCAGGGTAGCACTATTTTGTCAATCCAAAAACCCTGAGTGGAGATCCTGGGACAAATCTATGATTGGAGTAAGCACATTTTTGTAATTGGGATAAGAAAATCTCTGGTTGGAGAAGAAAACTAATTTTCGGTTGGTGAAACAAACCTGCGGTTGGTGAGTCTTCAAATTTAAGGTGGTGAGGGAGATAAGGGCTGGCAGAGGAATTAAAGGGTTTTTTTCTTAGAAGTATTTCGTTGCAATGCTTATGAATAATCTCTTTAACCCGTTAAAAGAGAAACATATCTATTGGGGCACAGTAAAATATTATAGTGAGGATAGTGTATGAGACTCTACCTGAGATTTATAACGGGGTTTACCATACAAAAATTTATGGGAATGGATAAATTAACCCTCTGAGAACTTACCTGTTGTGCCAGTTGTAGCAATTGTAGGGGCTATTTATTATTAGTTCTTTCTTAAAGATATTTTAAGTTGGACAGCATTTTAATTGATTATGAAGAGAATTGGGATAGCCTGATTTTGAGGATGTGAATTTACCCGTCCAGAATCCTTATTTTACAAATAATTAAATTTTTCAATGCAGATTATTCTGGACAGCAGCAGGGAGTTATTTAAAGTTCAATAAAACTTCTTGACATCTAAATACTTTGTTAATTATATTGCTAATCATCTTTTAGAAGTGAGTTTTTATGGAAGAATTTATTAAAATCCTTAATAAGGCGTCAAAATTGGAGTCGGATGGTTATGACTTCTACAACAAGAAGGCTCGGAAGGCGAAAAATAAGCTGGTTAAGAATCTCTTTCTGAATCTCGCAAAGGAAGAGAATCTGCACTATCAGAAGATTGAGATGATAGCAGAGGCATTACTATCTGGAAAGAGGATCTTCAAGAAGGATACAGTCCTTGGAAAGTATGAAGGGAGGATCTTTGACGAGATATTCTCAAAGTATGATGACGACAGCGAGTATAAATCTGAGATGGAGGCTCTAAAGACTGCTGAGAAGATGGAGAAGGGCTCAATCAGACATTACAGAGGTGCACTTGAAAAGGCAAAAGACCCCGTGGTTAAAGATTTTTTGAGCAGATTAATTAAAGAGGAGGAGGGACACCTTCTCTCTATTGTGGATTCAATTGAATATATTAAATCTCCAGAGGATTGGTACATGAGACACGAGAGGAGTATGTACGATGGCGCATAAGAAGATAAAGATTGCAAAGGGACTGACTCCGGTTGAGATTATCGGGATTGGCATTTCAAAAGAGGTCAATTCCGAGGCGTTTTACAGGGTATTTGCCAAAAAGGTTGCCAACAGAGTGGTCAAAAAGAGGCTCCTCAATATAGCAGATGAAGAGGCAGAGCATAGAGAGATCTTAAAAGGTATCTTTATTGAGATGACAGGTGAGAAGAAGGTATCTGCAAATAAATATCTCCTGAAAAGGCCGGAGATTACAAAAAAGATGGCAAAGATGAGCCATCAGGATATTTTGAAAATGGCTATTGAGATGGAGGAGGAATCCATAAATCTGTATCAGGAAGGGTATAAGGGAGTAAAGAGTGAATCTGTGAGAAAGATACTCTCATACTTAATAGATTTTGAGAAGGGACATAAGGAGACACTTACTCAGGAACTGAGACTTCTCACCAAGGAGCCCGATTGGTTTGATTCGGCTGGCTCTTCTGAATGGCTTGGACAGATGTTTATTGGTCCATAAGCAGAATAGTTGATGGTTACTATTGGTTTACACAGAATGAAGACAGGTCACTGGAAGATTAGTTGATGGTTATTTTGATTATTTGACAAATCTGACTCTCTCTGTTAGAAAGATGCTAACTGGAATTGCAATATATGACAGAATTTGAAAGAAATCTATTAAACAGGCTGGTGCAGGACAGGGTTATTACTGAGGATATTGCACTTGCTGCTGAACAGGTTCAGATTGAAAAGGGTGGAAGGATTGATACAAATCTTCTGGATATCAGGGCGGTAGATGAGGATACAATATTAAAATATCTTGAGATGGTCTCCAAACTCAGAGTTGTCTCTATTGATAAGATTGAAAATATCCCAAAAGATGTGATTGCGCTCTTCCCTGCCCGTCTGGCTATCAGATATAGATTAATTCCATTTGCAATTGAACATAATGCAATCTTTCTAATAATTAATGACCCCACAGATATAGCACTTTTGGAGGAGATATCATTCCTTCTGGGGATGGATGTCAAGCCGTTTATAGCCCCCGATTTGTGGATAGAGCATCTCCTCTGCAAACATTATAAGATTGAGCCCAATAAAAGATATGAAGAGCTCTATGCCCTCATCAGAAACCGTGGATTTGAGTTGAAGAATGCCGATAAAATAAAGGAAGAGGTTGCCACATTAAGAACTGATAGTAAGTCAGGGGTCTTAAAGGGAGGAGAGCAGGTATCTTCTCATAATGAGAAGGGAGAGGAGAGTAAGATAGATAGTGATGTAAAGGTCTGGGAGATAGATACAGATATCTCAAAGCCATACACATATTCAAGGGAGGAGGCACTTGAGGATATCAAAGGTGTCAGGAATCGCGATGCCATAATGTTTTATGCCATCAAGTATGCGTATCAGTATTTTGATTTCTGTGCAATTCTAATCTTTCAGAAGGATAAGGTGAGGGGATTTAGTTATCTGGGTTCTGATGCGGGTATTGAAGAGGATTTCAAATCTCTTGATCTCAATCTAAATGGCGATATCATTTTCAAAATAGTCAGAGATACAGGTGCACACTTTCTCGGGGTAATGCCACTATCCGGTGAGAATGAATTATTTATTAAAAAATTAAAGAGACCATTTCCCCCGAATGTACTCGTGGTCCCGATCTCCATTGCAGGGAAGGTAATAGGTGCATTCTATGCCGACAACGGTGAGGCACTGGTAAGGGGAGAGGATGTACCACATATTCTTACATTTTTTCATATTGTCTCTTATCAGCTTCAGGAACTCATCAGATATCTCAAGTTCAATAAACCGCCATTTCAGGTCGTCTTCAAATCAAAGAGGAGAGAGATTTCGCAGATAACTCAAGGGGAGTCAGTCCCTGTTTCCGCTAATGTGCGGACAGTCAATGTTGCACAACCGCCGGTGGTCTCAGGAGAGGCGGAAAAAGTAGGTGATAATGTTTCTGTCTCATTTCCTGATAATAGGCCGGCTCCCTCTTCTACTCTGGTTTCTAACGAATTACAGAGTCCACTCTCTGAGGAGATGGTAAATGAACTGAGCCAGTATGTAGAGGATTCTTATGTACATCAGGAGAAACCGGTAGAAGTCCCTAAGAGAGAGGAGAGGGAGGAGAAGGCTTCTGAGGAGAAGACGGCCCCCAAAGAGGAGGCCTTAAAGAAGGAGGAGGAGTACAGGATAAATCTCCTTCTGGATACACTTGAACAGAGTCCAAATGCGATTAATTCCATAGCCTATGACCAGTTGATTGTAGAGAAGGAGAAGGCACTACCTTATATAATAAAGAGATTCCCCGGAAGGCTCAAGGTAGATATGCTAATGCAATCAAGCCATGATATTGCAGATGTAGAAGAGCACTCCAATCTGATTCAACTGATAGTCGGTATCGGGAAAGAGGCAATTCCGTACATCACTCCACTGATTAAACATCCGAATCATACAATCAGGTTTTATGCTGTATTTATCTTTTCAAAAATGAGATATCAGGAGGCGATTCCATATCTACTGGATGCGATATTTGATAGTTCACCCAAGATATCGCTTGTGGCAATAGAGGTGCTAAACAGATATAGAGATTTTCCAAAGTTCTCAATAGTGTTGAGTCGTTTGAGGTCCGAGCTTGTCTCCAATGATAATGAAAAGGTGAGGATTGCAGCTCTATCTCTCGGGCAGTTCAAAGATGTAGAATCTGTCCCCCAGTTGATAAAGTTACTCTCCTCCAGATCAGAGGAAGTGAGAGAGGCGGCCCTCAATTCTTTAAGGGATATCTGCAAAGATGATTTAGGATATAATCAGAAGGAATGGAATAAGTGGTGGCAGAGACATCAGAAGATACCGAGGGTTCTATGGATGATAGATGGGTTGAGTCATAAGGATGAGAATATTAGATACCTCTCCATTGAGGAGTTGCGTGATCTGACCGGAGAATTCTTCGGTTACTTCTATGATGCCCCCAGAAAGGAGAGGGATAAATCTATTGAGAGATGGAAGGAGTGGTGGAGGCAGGAGGGGGAGAAGAGATTTCTAAAGGAGAGGAAATGACACCGTCTATACTGGTTGTAGATGACAGTTCTATGGTCTCGTCGCTTTTGAAAGATTACTTTGAAAAGATGGGATATATGGTCTTCACCGCATCAAATGGGAAGGATGCACTTGAGATAGCAAAGAGGGAGGTCCCCGAACTCATTATCAGCGATATAAATATGCCTCTTATGGATGGATGGGGTTTGATTGCCTGCATAAAGGATATACCCGGGCTCCGAGAGATACCATTTGTATTTCTGACCGTAGAGAATCAGGATCTGGATATCAAGATGGCAATTGACCTCGGTGCAGCGGGATATATTACAAAGCCATTCTCTTTTGAGGAGTTGAGGGCGACTGTAGAGACACTCCTCAGGAGGGAGAAGCATGAGATTCCAACAGGGAAGGAGGAGCCTACCTTTGTCGGTGACCTCAAACAGGTCACAATTGATGATCTGATACAGATTTATATTGATAAAGAGGATGTAGGGACGCTTTTTGTTTATACAGAGAATGCGGATGGTTATATTGTAGTTGGGGCGAAGAGTGTGGCTGGCTGTAGATTTGGGAAGAATCTAAGAGAGGATGCACTCATTGATATACTTCTCATAAAGAATGCACGTTTTAAGTTCACTCCCGAGCTTGATGAGAGTGAGTATAAGAGGTGCTCTCTCTCTATTAAGCGAAGTGCAGAGGATATCAGGATGGAGCGGTACTATATAAACCTCTTTGCCAGGTATTATGATTTTGAGAAGAGGAGATTGTCTCTATCCCCGAAGCTCAGGACACTTCCGGTTGCCTCTCTTCTGGACATCGCCACTCAGAGCAGTCAGAACAGCTTAAAGCTGGATGAAAGGTATATCCCGCCTGCTGGTGTGCGAATCGGTTCAATAGAGAAGGTCCTGAATCAGATAAAGAAGGGGGATTGCACGCTTTCTGAATGCATTGTAAATATTGGACAGACCCCTTATTATACTCTCTTTGCGATAGCCGAGATGCTGGATAGGAAGATTTTGCAGATTTTGTGAGATTCAGAGGCAAGCAGAATTTATGCCGTTATTTTATATAATTTCTGGAATTGCCCTAATAGTGTGGATTTTGAGCTTTATCAGGGGAATCAGGGAGTTAAGGCGGAATCCGCACCTTAATATTGTATCAAAATCAGAATATTCTCAAAAGATAAGCATAATTGTCCCTGCCCGTAATGAGGAGGAGAGGATATTGCCACTGCTTGAATCCATAGCATCACAGAGTTATCAGAACTTTGAACTGATTGTGGTGGATGATAAATCAGAGGATAGGACAGTGGATGTGGTAAACTCTTACAGAGGTAAGATAAAGAATCTCAAGATAGTTGAATCGGATGCTCAACAGGGGTGGTGTGGTAAAAATGCCGCACTCGTAAAAGGTTTTCAAAATGTTGATAAAGATTCTGAATGGCTTTTATTTATTGACGCTGATTGTGAGCTGAGAGAGAATGCATTGTTGACAGTACTGGATTTTGCTTTGAGAAATTCTATAGATTGCCTCTCTCTATTTCCGGAGGTCAGAAGTGAAAGATTCTTTGAAAGACTATTACTCCCATCTGTGGGGGCAATGGTTACTCTGTTCAATTCACCTGAAAAGGTCAACAATCCATCTGATAGGGTTGCATTTCTGAATGGACAATTCATATTTGTAAAAAAGGATGTATACAGAGATATTGGAACACATGAGTCAGTCAAAGATGCCATTCTGGAGGATGCGGCACTTGCTTATGAAGTCAAGATGAAAGGTTATAAGATATTCCTCGGATTTGGTGAGAATATATATCTGGTGCGGATGTATAATTCATTTTCTGAATTTATAAATGGCTGGACCAAGAATCTCTATCTGATAATCGGAGGGAGAATCTCAGCACTTATAAAGATGGTATCAATTAACATCCTCCTCTCTTATCTCCCGGTTATCTGGCTTTTTGCAGGTCTTTTTTATTTTCAACACCCACTCTCTATCCTCTTTATCCTCGGCTACCTTACTGTCTTATTCTTTCAGATGTATCTCAGATATAGTTCAGGGACACATCCACTCTATGCGATATTGGCGCCATTCTCTTCTACGATAGTATCATTTGTTGCAATCAGGTCTGCATACAGGCATATATATAAGAAGGGGGTGGACTGGAAGGGGAGAAGATATTTCTCAAATAGATAATGTCAAAAATTTGCATAAGTACAGAATAAATGATATTAATATAAATAATCAGGAGGAGTAGATGAAGAAGTTTCCGTTTACCTTGATTTTTTTATTAATAGGATCTGGCTTATATGGGCAGGAACCTGTAAATCTTTTACAAAAGATAAATGTTACAAATGATTCTCAGGGCGTTGTAATTGGATTTGATTTCAATGGGCCGGTCAGTTTTACAAGTATGAAGCTGACAGATCCTTATAGAATTTTACTTGATTTTACGGACTGCAAGAAAGGGAGTTCAATTAAAAATTCTATAAAGGTAAATTCTGATGGAATAAAGGAGATCTCTGTTTCTCAGATGGGTCACAATGATGCCCCAACTCTCAGAGTGACTATAATAACAACTGCTGATCTGGAGTTTAATATAGAGCCTACAGACAATGGAATTAATGTCAAAATAGGGGGGGTGAAG
>JBMFOP010000117.1:0-7750 GCA_049969675.1 Myxococcota bacterium
CCATTCCCCGGGCATAAAATATAGTCGCCCCCTGAGCCCCTACCTCCATCGCCGCCTTCACTATATCATCCGCCACGCCCTTCTGAACTATACAGGTGATAAGGGAGACATCCTTTAAGGTTATCATCTGTCGGGCCTTGCTCATATTGTATTACTCCTTCTTTAGATTCTCCTCTTTCAGAGTTGTAAGCGAATTCTCCTTCTTACTTATAATGATGTTGATCGCCAGTCCCATAGATAGTACTGAGATTATCGGGCAGATTGAGGCGAGGGAGAGTATCCCGAATCCCTCCACAACATTCAACGAATTTCCAAATCCGAGCCCCATCGCCAGCACCAGAGGGACGGTAACTGGCCCTGTTGTAACACCGGCGGAATCCCACGCCACATTCACATACTCTTCGGTAGAAAAATATGTAAGCAGGAGACCAATGATGTATAATGGAATAAGTAAATTATGAAGTTGAATGTCAAACATAATTTTGAGTATCCCCAGCATTATACCAAGCCCTACGCCAGATGAGACCGAATACATAAGCATAGATTTCTTAAAAATCCCATTTGTGAGGTTTTCAACTGTAATTCCGAGCGAGTTCAAAGCCGGTTCTGCCAGAGTGGCACCAAAGCCCAGAAAGAAAGCAAATAGTAGTGCAATTACTACTCCTAACGAATATTGATAGAGTGGGGACCTATCTACACCCTCAAGACTGGAAAACGCTGCTGGTACCAGCCCACCTGATTGGTTGCCGAGGTTTGATAAGCCGTAGGTGAGTCCGATATTAAATATTATCATACCTATGACCAGAAGTACAATCCCATAAGTAATATATAGTGGATTCTTTATCTTCTCCCTCAGTACAAATTTTAGCACTATTAAAAGGAAGATGATAAGCGGGATAGTTGCCCTCAATCCAGAGATTATCTCAAGATATGGTGTTCTGGATAAGATACCTTCATCTAACAGATTATTTGTGGTATTAAGACTTGAGAGATGATTCAGATCTATAGGTGCGAGGTAGTAGATAATAATTCCAAATAGCAAGACAGCCAATATAGGGAATATTGATGCAAGTGTTACTATCCCGAATCCCGAGAGTGTGGACCTCCCTTTGCCTCCAGAGGAGGCTATACCTATTCCGAGCGATAGGACAAGAGGTACAGTCACCGGACCTGTAGTTACTGCCCCACAGTCCCACGCAAGCCCTATTGTACTTCTTAAATTTTCGTTTAAGGCAAGGAGTATAGTCAGTAATAGTGTAGGAATGACAGTTATATAGATTATGCCCTTAAGACTCCACCCCCTTAAAAATCTGATAGTCCCTATAACTGCGGCTATCCCCACGCCAATGCCTACTGCGACTGGGAGGATATCTCCATACTGATTTAGCATAAGATAGAGATAGGTTGCCTTCCTGATGTCTACAATTGAACCGGCGGTCTTGAGTGCCCCGATCGCCGGTTCAGCATATGTTACACCTACTCCAAGAAGGAATGTAATCAACATCAGTGTTGGCATTCTGCACTTCTGGGGGAGTTTATTCCCGAGTAGCTCCCCAAATGGCATCAGCCCTTTGAGCAGTCCTTCCATAAAGAACATCAAGCCGACTATTACAGCAATTATCCCGAACGTAATTTTGGTTGCATCCTCAATGGGCTGCCTTAAAAATATTATCTGAAAAATCACCAGATATATTACGAGTGGTATTACGGCTATCAGTTGCTCTTTGAATTTGCCGCTTATATATGGGTAAAGGAGTCTATAGAGGTCTATCCCTTCAACTCTTATCTTATCTCTCTTCTCTAAATGTCTGACTATGCTATTGTAACTTATCTCAATATGTCTGAATGCAGTCTCCTGAACAATTTTGAAAAATTTAATCTCTATCTTCACAGGATTCATATCAGATTTAATATCATAAAATAGACAATACCAAAACATTTTTTAGTTATAATTTTGCTTCATATCACATTTTCAAGATCAGGTTATCTTCCTTTCTTCAATACACTATCCATTAAAATGCTGTCCAACTTCAATATCTTTAAATAAGAACTAATATTCATTAGCCCCTACAATGGCTAATCTGGCACAACAGGTAAGGTTTCACAGGGTTTATTCATCCATTCCCATAACTCCCTGTATGTTTAATCTATAAGAAAACTCACAGGTGTTTTGTCTCATAATAAATGTTATAATTAATCCGATAAGGGCATTCATTATTTGTTCATTTGAACTGCTTTGCCTTATGTCCTTTGTATTATTTAATGACCTTTCCCACATCTTCAATGTTCTGAATATCTCTTCATCCAGATCAATTCTTTTGCCTTTCTGCTCAAAAAATTTTCTACTTTCTATAATGCAATATTTTTTTCAATAGCACAGCACTATGGTCTTAAACACTTTTCACAATCATATTTTTAACACGCCCCGCTGTTGGGTTTTTTCTAATGGGGTAAGTAGATAATCCATAAATATTGCTACTAATTGCACTCAACAACTGAAATCATTTTGCTCTCTTATCAACCTTCGTATCATATACTGCCTTGTAATAATCATTCTTTGATAATATCTGTAAAATTTGCTTCAAAAACTGAAATATTGTTTAACCAACTTTATAGTTTGTTCAAAGATACTAATATACTTACTCTCAGGAAGTCTCCTTTAAGATTTTTTGACTGACAAAATAATTCTACCCTACCGAGGCTTCCACATCAAAAAAATTATTTTGAACGGATGTGTATTCTTTTATTGTTCAAGATTTAAAATTGAATTGTAATTTGTAGAGACTTAATAATATAAGTATCTGTCACCGTAGCTTTTTCTATAGAGTTAAATATGAAGGAGATACATCTTACTCTGGCAGAATGGAATTGGTTCAGGTGACCACAGATACTACGGAATTGCCTTTGCTGATGTAAATGAGATATCTCCGTGTTTTACACCTTTAAGAGATATCAACTTATCAGCGAGTGTATTAATCTCATCAGCCTTTCCTCTTACAGCAATGATCTCAAGACAGTTGTCATGATCAAGGTGGATGTGCTGGGTTGAGACTATGTATCTCTGATAGTCGTGCTGAATGTCTGTCATCTTTGCAAGCAGATCCCGTTTGTGGTGATTGTACAGAAGGATAATGGCACCTGCGATCTCTCCACCAGCCTCCCATGTGGTGTGAATAAGCTCCTTTCTGATGAGGTCCGCAATCGCCTTGGACCTGTTGGTGTACCTTCTCCTCTTGATAAGCTGATCAAACTTATCAATCAGAGATCTTTCAAGTGAGACACCAAACCTATAAATGCTATAATTCATAAAAGCCCTCCTATTCTTCGAGGACCGCCCTTTCAGAGTTAGCGAGGTTGTAGAAGAATGTTTTGTACATATCTATAGCCTTCGGGTCGTAGAATACCGGGAAATGCCCCTGATCTTTAAATTGTACAAGCACCCCGGTAGATGCACTCTTATTATCCTCAGTCTTTACATTATCTGGCAGATTCTCTTTATTAACTGTAACCACTCCATATTTTTCAAAGAAATCCTTACTTCTATAAACTTCCCCATAAGGGTTTACACCGATTGACATTGCCAGCGCCTCAATCGCATCCGGTGGTGTATAAGGGTCTATCGTTCCCTCTGTCATAAATATATGTTTGGGTTTACAGACTCCATTTTTACAAATCGGGTTCTTAATCAGAAGCCTCCCGTAGTTAGCAGGGTCTGTTGGGTCCGCTATAATCTGCAGGATATTCAGGACTGGATGGAAGAGGTCTATATCATAATCGCCTTCCCCAAGTGATAGAAGTGTCCTTGCAACCTGTGGTATGTTAATAGGTTCTGTCTTCTGATAGACAGAGATAATGAATCTCCCTCCGCCTTCGGAGAAGAGGGCAGCCTTTAGTTCGGGCTCAATCGCTGCAAAGAGGGGACCTGTAAGTCCGCCCTGTGAATGACCAAAGAAATATATTTTATCTCTGTCAAACTTTATCTCACTGCTATCGCAACTGATCTCCTGCGAAATCCTGTTGTTTATCAATATCTGCATCAGCACAACTGTATCTATCGCAGACTGTCTGAAATTATCTCTTGTTGCAAGCATATTATTGATATTGAATGTCTTCATCTCCACACTCCAGTTCCCTGTGTTTCTTGCCCCGTGTAGCGGCTGGTCAAATGAGACAACTGCCACCCCCTTTGTAGCGAGATTATCTGCAATGTCTTCGTAGACAAAGGATTTGTAATCTCCACCGGTCCCATGGGCATAGATTACGAGTGGAAATCCTTTTGGGGGCATAGTTGAGGCTGGAACTGTGAGGTAAAATCTTACATCTTCCCTCCACTGAATAACGGGCTCTCCATCCTTATCAAATTCAAACATCCCGGAATCAAGACTATCATAAGGAGGATTCCCCCTCTGAAATTGATAGGTCTTATATATCCCAGCAATACCACAGTAGTGTGATGTATTTATATCCTTCTTTATCTGCTCAAACCTGAACTCCCCATTTTTTACGACAAAGTTTCGAATCCTGATTAGTTCTCCTGTAGGGTCTGATGTAGTAAAGATCGTCATCACTGCCACATCTTCCTTTCTTATATTTAATGTGTTGAGATAGTCGTAGACTGGGGCGTATTGTAGTCTTGCCCTCTCAACTCTTTTATCAAAAAGGGTGGATGTAGATTTTGTAGATTCAAATTCTGTTGAGCTCCCGAGCGGCCTCCCATCAGAGCCCATAACTTTTCTTGTGACTACAAACGCATATCTATTTTCAGGTCTTAGAACAAAGCCATTTTCAGGTGTTGCAATAAGAGTATTTGAACTTATATATTTATCTCCCTTCTCAACAAACCTGATTAGCAGTGGTATCCTCTCGCCTCTGTATTGATTCTCAGAAATATTTATTAAAAAGAGGGGCGAAGTAATTTTTGTAGTCTCAATCGGATCCTTTGGGAGTGTCTCTATATTGATCTTTCCATCAAACTTTATATAAATCGCCCCCTGAGTGGAGAATCCCGAGAAGTGATTCTTTAGAGTATCAAGGTAGATATCGAGTAAATCAACATCTGCCGGATTCGGGAATCCATCAATATTTAGCGTCCCATCAGAGTTTATCAGGAGGTCTGAGGGAAATGGAAAGGAGTAGAAATTCTGTACCTTCTTATCTTCTGGGATTCTAAAATATGCCTTTACCCCTTCTACTTCATTTATGATAGTATCAGAAAAAATTACATCACTACTACCTATAATGTCACTAATGGTTGTGTCTGTATCTTCTGTGCCTTCCAGAATCCCTTCAGAGCAATGTGTAAGTAAGTAAATAGTAAAACCTGTAATCAGAATATGTATTATAAACAGATGTTTTTTCATAAAGTTTTTTCCGAAATCTTACAATTGATTGTGTAAACATTACTCATGAAAACAAAATAATTACATATGATATGTAATCAATTGTGTAACCCTCAATGCAACCAATTACAATAATTACATAAAATCTACTACTTTGCAACATAAGATTTTTAACTACCCCCCTTTATTTATCAATTTCTCCGAACGATGAAAAGCCCCTTATAAACATTAAAAAATTTACTTTAAAAAATTAGACAGGTAGTGTAGAATCAATTTCTATGAAGAAGTATTTTATATTTTCTCTCTTGCTCTTTATTCTCACCTGTCAGGGAGTTGATAAGGGTGATAATCCCAACATATATGAGGCATTTATAGCAAAAGTAGAGAGTATAATAGTTAGTAGCGAGATAGATCTCTCTGAACCTGTGGTCATCTATATCAACGGTAGATTTGAGGACGACTGTTCAGATCTTGCAAGAATCTCCAGCGAAAAATCAGACTCACCTTATAATATTGAACTTACCGTCTATGGGAAGAGGAGTCTGAATGCCAGATGTAATAAAAAAGATGTCTTATTCTCTGGCTCTATCACAATTACCGGGCTTTCGGCTGGCAGATACAGAGTGAGAATCAATAATGACGACAATCTCATAAAATATTTTTCGGTGGTTTATGGGGAAGAGGTGGATGCAGGTGTGTCTATTGATATCGGTTCAAATTGTGTTGAGGAGATAGCCCCCGTTATTTCAGCCGATATTACAACTGATGGCTTAAATTCTGCAAAGAATCAGAAGATACCTTATGGGACGCCTATCAATCTGGTTGTAAAAGGGAATATTCAGAATGAGTGCAGGAGTTTTAAGGGATTTGATTATACCAGAATAGGTTCGTCTCTATATGTAAATGTGCTGGCAGAATACTGCCCGTACATCTGTATTGAGGATTATAGAGATTTCAATGAGACATATGTAATTAGTGGGCTTAAGGCTGGAAAGTATAAACTCTATGTAAATCATTCTATTGAAATCCCATTTGAGGTAGTTGAATAATTTATGCATCCATACATTAAAGGTTATGAAAACAGGTTAGATAAATTTGATATAAACTTTCTTGCAAAGAATATATTTCTCTCTGGTATATTAAGACTCTACTTCAGATATAAGGTTTATGGATTTGAAAACATCCCGAAAAAAGGTCCGGCCATAATTGTAATGAATCATGGAATTCTACCGATTGATGGATTTATCCTTGGTATGGAGATACTTATAAGACTCTCAAGACTCCCGAGAGGATTGACCGACCATATCATATTCAATGTCCCATTCTTAAGAGAATTCTTCTTATCAGCCGGTATAGTAGACGGAAATAGAGAGAATGCACTAAAAGTGCTTAAGAAGGGGGGACTCCTGATGGTAATGCCCGGGGGTGCAAGGGAGGGAATTAAGAGGTTGGAGGATAAATATAAATTAAACTGGGAAGGGAGAACCGGATTTATAAGAGTTGCACAGATGAGCCGTTCTCCAATTATACTCTCATTCTGCTATGGGATAGATGATATATATCAGTGGGTCCATCAAAAATCGGGTAGCAAGACAGAAGATTTACAGGTTCCATTCCTGTTTGGATTGGGAGTTCTGCCAATACCGGTTAAACTCACTCAGGTAATTTCAAAGCCGATCCCTGTCAGAGAAGATGAGGATATTGAGAAGGTTCAGAAGAGGCTTCTCAATAAGATGCAGAGGCTCTACCATAAGGCTAAGAAGATGAGTGAGGGAGTCAATAAACTATGAAATATGGTCTGTAAACAATAAACTATGGAATTGGACCGTGGACTGTAGAGTATGAACAATAGATTACCCCAATTCGGCATAGCCAGGACCAGAATCCATAAGAAATCTTCTGTGCATTTTGCGGAGAAGTTACGATTAAAGAATCTAATTATGTGGATAATAGAAGTGCGAAAAATAGGCGAGATTATTGGATGAATCAGAAATCTATCTTGAGTAGTAAGAGAGGCTTTTGCCACCTTTTGTCTTTGACTTATACATAGCCATATCTGCCTTTCTAATCAAGGTGTCAGTTTCATTTCCGTCCTCAGGGAAGATACTTATTCCGAGGCTGGGGGAGATCTCAACAATCTCCCTATCAATTGAATATGGTCTTGAAATCTCCTCAATTATTCTATTGGCGATATCTTCAATGTCCTGAATGCTTTTAATATCAGAGAGAATTATTATAAATTCATCCCCTCCAATTCTTGCGACTGTGTCAATCTTTCTTATTACACTTTTGGTCCTGCCAGAGACCTCTTTTAGGACTATATCTCCAGCATTGTGTCCCAATGTGTCATTTATGTTTTTGAATTTGTCCAGATCCATCATTATAATTGCCAATAATGTCCCATTGCGAAT
>JBMFOP010000118.1:0-7579 GCA_049969675.1 Myxococcota bacterium
TTTATATAATGAATAAAGGTGAGGTCAAGAGTTTGCTGCGCTACTAATAATTTTCACCGGGACTCTGCCATTATTTTAATTTCAGCAAGATATATTCTGCCCTCTTTTTTCAATAGTAAGTTTTTCAAGCCTTTCACACGGAAGATCAACTTTTTGACCGAGAGATATGGTCTGCCGATTGTGTGCAGTTTGCAACCGAAGTAATCTTATGCTTATCTGATCTTCTCTATAGCCTTCTTTGCCGCCTCAATAAAAGGCTTTGTAGTTATCTCTTCGCCAGTTGCATTCTTCATCCAGAGCTCTGGCAATATGGAGCCGGATCTGCACATCCTCTCCATCTCAACAGCGAGGTTCTTCCCCCTGATATAGTTCTCAATCTGAAAATCTATTATATGCCCGAGCGGATAGTCGGGTAGATATAGTGCGGCATCAATCATATGTGAATAGATCGCAAGTATAGGTTCATCCTTGACCTTAAATATTGGTGCGTAATATTTATTCCAGATATCTTTTGCTATCTCTACTACTGCCTTTTTGAGTTCTTCTGGTTTTGCCTCGGGATTTTTGTACATCCACCTCCAGACATACATATCTACGAGTGAGACGCCAGCGATTTCGTATGTAGCCCAGAACTTTTCAAGGATCTTTAGATTCTCCTTCTCCTCATCAGGGCTGTCGAGTCCAAGTACAAATAGGTCTCTGGATTGAAACATAAATGCGAAGGACTCCGTGAATGCTGTATTTGGAACACCTCTTAAGGGATAATAGTCTATCTTATTTAGTGTAAATACCTGTTCTACACAGTGTCCGAGCTCATGCATGGCAATATTAAATCCTTTATAATTCATACCGCCCCTGGGGACACGAGTCCTGAGATGCGCCTTGTCGCTCTTCATCTCTGCACCCATTGCATGCCCCGCCCCTCTGGCAGGGTCAACCTCTATGTGATTTGCGAGGAATGTCGCTGTATCTCTGTCAAATCCGAGTTTTATCAATATATTCGGGATATCTTTAGAGAAAGTCTGGATATCCGGATACCTCTCACTCACAATCTTATCCAGCTCCTCCTCTCTGTATCTTGCATTTGGCTTAAATCCGGCATACCAGATATCAAATGGCAGGAGTCTTCTTTTTAGTCGCTTCTCTATCAATCTGGCAATATCTCTTCTAACATCTGAGCTCAAGATTGATATCAGGAGCTGCTCTACCTTCTCCTCAGGAATCTCCCTCTCCCTGTTAAATCTTCTTGCGATATGCGTTGGTGCTTTGGGGGTATATCTATCCAGAAGGCGCTCTGCGTCAAATACCTTTTTTAGATTCTCATATCTAACAGCATTCTCTTCTTCAAATGTGATTGGTCTTTTGCCATCTTTTTCAAACACCTTATTCTCAAATGGGTCATAAAGATATTTATCACTATTAATGACCTCTTTTGGAATCTTCCCCTCTATGATATTCTTCATCACCTGATATATCATCTCCTGACGTTCAACCCCATCCTCCTTTGAATACTGAGCCTTGAGTTCGTCTCTGAGTCCCCAATGTGATATGAGTTTCAAATTAGCGGGGAAAGGTTTTTTATTTTTGTGTATCAGATTTCCCATAAAGATGTTGTACTCGCTGATATAGTTGTCAACACGGGTGAATGTCTCATTGAGCTTCTGATTTACATCGGCAGGGATTCTATCTCTAAATGGTTCGGAGATCTTTGCGTAAGCCCAATCCTTCCTGCTCCACTTATCTGCCAGTTTCATCTTTTCATTTAGTTCATAAGATGGGAAGTTGAGAAGCATTATAAATGCAAGTTTATTCTTAAAGAAGTCATCAATTATATGGGCTGCCGGATTATATTCGGCAAATATGTAATCTATTTTAAGTGGCTCACCTGTATCCAGCTGAAGCGGCTTTGAAAACTCCCTTGATATCACGAGCATATTCCCATTCAGGACCTCCATATTTTCAGTGAGCCTTATGAAGGTCTTCTCAAGTTTCTCTCTGTCGGTAATAAAGTTCTCTTTCACAAATTGAGTGAGGTCTCCATCCTCCCTGGTAAAGAGAGGGGCAATCAGATTAACCCCTCTCTCAAGTCTTTCAAGATCCTCTGCTGAGACTATCTTCTTCATCTCCTGAAGAAGATTTTCTATCTCTGTATTCCTCTTCTCCTGCATATCAGCTCCTGTAAGTAGAAGGGATATGACGATTAAAAAGATAGACACTGGATTTCTCATATATGCCTCCTGAAAAATTTGTCTCTCTCTTATCACCAGGATCTATTTTTATAAGTGCAAATAACAACATAGTCAATAGAGTGTAAAGTACAGAGTTGTAGAGAGCCGATCTATTATATCTACTCGGGCATCGCCACCTGATTCCCGCCGCGGGACTGTGCCTTCTCGAGAGAGGAGAGTGCCTTTTTGCACATATCATGAAATGAGATATTCTCTGATTCCCCTCTCTCTGCAACACCTATTGAGACGGTAACCCTCTTTATTGCCTCCTGTTCTGGTTTAAAACCTATGACCTTTGCCCTCAGCCTCTCCGCAAGTGTTATCGCCCCGTCTATGGAAGTATGTGGCATCACAATCATAATGTGTCCATCTTTGTAATATACCGGTATGTCCAGATCCCTGATATTCTGGCGAATTAACATTGATACATTGAGTACCACAGAATTGAGTTCACTCTCTTTAAGTCTTGAGCTGATATCCTCATAGTTATCAATGGCACAGACCATAATTGAGAGAGGGAAGTCGTATCGTTGAGCCCTCTTGAGTTCAATGGCGAGTATCTTCTTGAAAAACTCAAAGTTGTAAAAGTTGGTAATGGGTTCTGTCCCCTGAGCCTTATTGAGAAATATCTTTAGTTTTGAGACCTCATCAGTTAAGGCGAGTATATCACCTTTAAGTCGCCTCTTCTCAAGAAGTAGATTGACAAACTCCACAAATACGGACTTCCTGATGGGTTGTGTGATGTATGAGTCGGCCCCTGAGGCACTAAATATCTTCTCCGCCTCACTCTCAACCGCCGGACATATTAAAAGAACCGGAATATATTCTGACGAACTCTTAATCTCCCTGACAATCTGAGAGACATTATACTCCTTTGTATCCCCTCTGAGGATTACCAGAGATGGGATTCTCATCTTCATCTCTTCAAAAAACTCCTTATGTCTTGAAAATTTGAATACATTGAAGCCATTTGATTCCAAAAAGTGGGCAAGCCTGCTCTTCTCTGTATTGTCTGAGTGCAGAAGGAAGACCTTTTCTTCTGCCATATCTTATAAACCTTCTCTGGTGATTGTCTCAATAAGTCTCTTCAGATAGTTATAGAATCTGCCAACAGATGGGATATTAAGCCTCTCCTGAGGAGAGTGAACTCCATGCATCTCTGGACCGAGTGAGATTACATCCATCTTCCCTACCTTGTCCATAATGATTCCACATTCAAGACCCGCATGAATCGCTGTGACCAATGGTTCTTTCCCATACATATTTTTATAGACCTCTCTGGCTTTATTTAAGAGCGGTGAATCAATATTTGGCCTCCACGCCGGATACCTCCCAAATCCCTTTGTCTTTCCTCCCGCGAGTGCGACGATAGAGTCTATACTCATCAGAACTGTATCAAGTGCCTCAGATATTGAAGAACGTGAACTCGTGAGAATCTCAACGATCTTCCCTGTCATTTTTATAGTAGCAAGGTTAGAGCTTGTCTCTACAAGTCCTTTTATCTCCCTGCTCATTGCAATTACGCCGTGTGGGAGTGCGAGCAATAGATCAATCAACTTTACAGTATCCTTTGGATTTATAGCCTTTGAGACCTTCTTTGCAGAATTACTTATCTCAAGATTTATCTCTTTGTCTATCGTTGCAAACTCTGTCTTTGCTTTGGCGATTTCATTATTTAAGGCATTGTTGAATTTGTCTATATGTTTCTCATTGACGGCGACAGTTGCGAATGCCTCTCTCGGAATGGCATTGTGTTTATCTCCACCCCTGATATCTACAATCATAAATTCTGCTTTGGATAAAAGGGCTGATTTGAGAACTCTTGCCATCAACTTTATGGCGTTTGCGCGATTTTCTATAATATTCAATCCCGAATGTCCACCCAGCAGACCGGAGATCTTTATCTCAAGGGTCTTAAATCTCTTTGAGATACCTATCTGTTTTACAGGCAATTTAGTAGAAGTATTTGCCCCTCCAGCACATCCGATAAAGAATACGCCATCCTCTTCGGAATCCAGATTGAGCATTATTCTGCCCGAGAGGAGTTTTGCATCCAGATTACTGGCTCCTGTAAGTCCGGTCTCCTCATCTACGGTGCAGAGGATCTCAATCGGTCCGTGAATTGCCTCAGGGTCATCTATAAATGCAAGCGCAGATGCAACTCCTATCCCGTTGTCGGCTCCAAGCGTGGTCCCCCTTGCCTTTACCCAATCTCCGTCTATATAAGCATCTATCGGCTGTTTTAAGAAGTCAAAATCTACATCAGAGTTCTTCTCCGCCACCATATCAATATGTCCCTGAAGGATGATTGTGGGGGCATTCTCAAAGCCTTTTGTGGCGGGTATCTTTAATACCACATTTTTAGCCTTATCCTGCCTAAATTCCAGACCTTTCTGTCGGGCTAAATCTTTCAGGTAGGCTATTACCTTCTCTTCGTGTTTTGAAGGTCTCGGGATATTAAGCAGTGCATCAAAGTAATGCCAGACATACTTCGGTTCAAGGTTTTCAAATCTACTCATCTTAAAACTCCTTGGGGTTAGATTATTCTTAATTTCTTTCCTACTTTTTCAAACTTGTCAAGGGCAATGTCCAGATCCCTCTTTGTATGATTTGCTGTAACTATCGTCCTGACTCTTGCCTTGTCTCTCGGGACTGTCGGGAATGCTATCCCCTGTGCAAAAACGCCCTCTTTGAATAGTTCATCTGAGAGTTTCATCGCGAGTGCACCTTCACCTACTATGACGGGGGTAATCGGGGTCTGTGAATTCCCTGTATTAAATCCGAGCTGATTTAGTGAATCTTTGAAATACTTTGCATTATCCCACAACCTCTTAACCAGCCTCTTCCCCTCCTGTGAACTCAAAACCTCAATGGCAGCAATACAGGAGGCGGCAACTGCTGGTGGATGAGAGGTTGAGAATAAAAATGGTCTTGCCCTGTGCTCCATAAGTATCCTTATATCCTTATGTGTTGCGATATATCCTCCCATACATCCAACTGCCTTTGAAAGTGTCCCCATCTGAATATCCCAGACCTTATTCAATCCGAAGTGATGAACCGTCCCTCTCCCTTCACCCATAACTCCAGAGCCGTGGGCATCATCAACCATTGTAATGGCGTTGTATTTTTTTGCAAGTTCATAGATCCTGTCCAGCGGTGCCACATCTCCATCCATTGAGAAGACACCATCTGTAATTATCATTATCTTCTTAAAACCCTGCTTAACACCTTCTTTGAGTCTCTCCTCAAGGTCATTCATATCTGCATGTTTATAAATCATCCTCGTAGCCTTTGTAAGCCTTAATCCATCAATGATTGATGCGTGATTGAGTTCGTCAGATATGGCGAGATCACCCTCATTAAGGAGAGTCCCAATTACTCCCTGATTTGCACAGAATCCAGACTGAAAGACCAGCGCCGCCTCCACACCTTTGAACTTTGCAAGCCTCTTTTCGAGCTCTTCGTGAATCTTAAGTGTTCCTATAATTGTCCTGACTGCGCCTGCACCGACTCCATACTTCTTAATTGCCTCAATTGATGCCTTAACCATCTTTGGATGATTTGTGAGTCCTAAATAGTTGTTTGAAGAGAGATTGATAACCTTCTTCCCATCAATATTACAGACAGCACCCTGTCTATCCATAATGACTTTTAACTTTCTAAAGACCCCTCTCTCCTTGAGGTCCTTTATTGCGTCTTTGACAAATTGAAACCTGTCATTACTCATTGGATTACCTCCTTCTTACAGCCTTAATGGCTAAATTCTGGGTTTATAGGTTTGGTCAAAAATAAATTTTGCAAAATTCCAGACTCACCTGAATAGAATAGAGGATTAAGCGATGTTCTTGACTTTTTTGATGTTGAATTTGATTGATATCTAAAACTCGTCATCTAAGATCTTAGAGTTTCATTACAATCTTTGCGGCCTTGTGGTCTTTTGTATCAATCATAAGTTCAAATCCATCTCTAAATCTCTCAAATGGAATCTGATGTGTAATAACAGGCTCTGGATTTAATCTCTTTGAATCCAGAAGTTCCTTCATCTTTATCCAGGTCCTGAACATCTCCCTTCCGTTAATTCCAATTATATTCGCGCCCTTAAAAATGATTCCATCTGAAATGTTTAATCTAACCTCATCAGATGGTATTCCAAAGGCAATAAATGTCCCACCCTTTCTTAACACTCTAAATCCATCCTGAATCGCCTTCTCTGCGCCAGACATCTCCATTACAATGTCAACCCCGTCTCCATCCGTTGCCTCAATGATCTGCCTGATATAATTACTCTCTTTCAGGACATTAATCGTATGTGTGGCTCCCATCTTCTTTCCTATATTGAGGTTAAAATCATATGTCCCAAGTAAGAAAATTCTGGATGCGCCCGCTACCTGTGCGACCCCGGATGAAAAGAGTCCGGCAGGTCCATCTCCAAAGATGGCAAGGGACCTTCCAGCAATATCTGTTGAGAGAGTCGCATAAACGGCATTCCCAAGAGGCTCCTGAATTGCCGCAATATGTGGAGGCATATCTTTGTTGTTCTTCCAGGCACATATCTCTGGAATTACAGCATATTCAGCAAAACACCCCTGTGTATCCACACCTAATATCTTGAGATTGGTACAGATGTGCATCTGTCCATTCTTACAGACCTTACAATGTCCGCAGGGGATATGACTCTCAGCAGATACATAATCTCCTGCTTTTATCCCTTTCACATTCTTCCCTACCTTAACTACCTCACCGGCAAACTCGTGTCCAAAGACCATAGGCGTCTTGATTCTGGACTGTGACCACTTATCCCATTTATAGATATGGGCATCAGTCCCGCAGATAGATGTAGCAATAACCTTTACCAGCACTTCTGAATCAGTGGGTTCGGGAATATCCACTGTTACGAGCTCTGCCCCCGGTTCGGGATTTCGCTTCATTATCGCCTTCATCTTACTCATATGGACTCCTTCGTCAAGACGGAAACCAATTATATGTCTATGATTTTGCAATGTCAACAAATTCACATTACATCTTTCTTATCTTTACACCCGTATCAGGCATAGTTGAAACCAAAATACTTGAAAAAATCTTCTGTGCATTTTACATAGAGATCACGATTAAAGAATCTAAATTGAGCAATTATTTGTATTGAGGGCGATCAGTGGCCTGCACAGAGTCAATTTTTCTAAAATCTCTCTAAATGTATTAGAAAACTTCATAATTATCCTCGCATCAATTGTTCGGTATCGTGTTAAATCCCAGACTTGTGTCTTTATAATATCTTATCAACAGGTTGACTCAACAATTTGGTTTTCATCTAAAAAAAAGCATTTAGATCAGGCCCTTATTTTTTCTCGTCC
>JBMFOP010000119.1:0-7399 GCA_049969675.1 Myxococcota bacterium
TTTCTATTCTATGACAGAACAGGAGCAGCCGCTCTCTACCACCCCATCATTCGTCCCTTCCAGACATTCGGGGTCACAATCACAATTTGGGTCACATTCGTAGGTCTCATCACACCTACATTCTTCTTGAACTATATCATTCCCTTTTACATCCTTTGTCGGATAGATATCAGCAGAGGAGGTATCATAAACAATCACATCTTTTGTAACATTTGTATCATTACCAACATCATAGCCAGTATCTCTTCCTGCATCATATCCAGTATCAATTACAGATATATCGGTATATGCATCTTTTCCTGCATCATATCCACTGTCATAGCCGGAATCAAATCCGCTGTCATATCCAGTATCCTTTCCGGCATCATAACCAGTATCAACTCCTGCATCTACCGGATTTGCCGGTAAGATAGTAAAGAGACCTACTCCAACTCCCTGCTGCCCATCTGGATTGTTAACAATTACATTTCTCTTGCCGGTAGCGGCAGATGCACCTATCCTCACATTCTGTCCTTTCAATGTATTGGCATCTACATAGACTGTGGTCTGGACATTGGTATTTGCACCGAGAGATATCTTTGAACCCTGCTGGAAATTTGTGCCCTTCACAACAACCTCTGTGAGTGTATCACCCTGTTTTGCTGAATCAGGGGTAATTGATGCAACTGTCGGCGGAGGTCCTTTATATGTAAAAGTAAAAGAGAATTGGTATAGGCCATAACCATCACCAACCGCAAGCATATAATACTTGCCCGGTTGAGGATTGTTTATAGTTTGGGAAGGAGAGTTTACCCATTTATAAGTGGCTGTGGTTCCAGATGTTGAAAATCTTACATAATTATTATAGTTTACATAAAAAGTCACTCTGCTGGTTGCATCTCCGCCAGTCTGTAAATTCATAGCATTCATATCCACAGATACTGATTGTGCCCCGGATGGGACGGTGTAAACAAATTGAATTACAAAAGGCTGCTTACCATTTACACCAGAATATTCTGGAACCAGAGTCCATCCACTCGCCGTATAGCCATTTGGGACCTCCACGAGTCTGCCACAATTTAGCAGATTTCGCTCCGTATATGCATTCTCCACCTGAGTCGCCATTGCAATACCACCAATGCTCTGTGAAGAGGACAGGACTGCATTTGCTGCATCCTGTATAGTTGCGCTCCTGCTTAAAGAGGCTACAGCGAGTGCCACAGCCTTACCAAAGTCATCGTTTCCATTAAGATACTTTCTCGCAAGCCAGGTAGGGGATGCAAAGACCTTTCCATCTTCATGGGATTCTCCAACAATATTATCTGGACATTTTGCATAATCATTTAAGTTTCTAACGGCGCCACCACCAAACGCCTTTGAGAGGTGCCTCCCAATAACTTCATCATTGGTAATGTGAGAAGGGATAAAATCTGCTATACCCTCATTCAATCCATTAGGAATCCCATTTAATCCATAAGAATCCAACCCACCATAGAGCTGACTTGTTCTGTCAACAAATCCGTGTGTATATTCGTGCATCATCACATCTGCGTCATAGGCAATATTCACAGAGACTTTTTCAGTATTATATGGATTTGATGAGAGACAGAGTCCTACAATAAAAGAACCACCAATATACGCCGCATTACAGCCCATCTCGCTCCCAAGCGAAGTGACACTGACCGCTGCCTCCAATTTGAAATCAAGTGCATTTATCCCTTTTGATTTATACCAATCATGAGCCCTATTTATATGATAAAAGCACATTGTCTCTGCAAATGGGTCATTCTGATTTGGTTCCGCCGGATTATATATGAAATCACCGGTAGATGAGATAGCCTTTCTATTACTATTGGAGCAGACATATCTTGGGTCACAGTTTGTAAAGACATCAACATAACTCCCCTGCAGATATGTATCTGATGTAAGGTTATTTAATGTCACAGTTGTAAGACTGCCACTCTTCTCAGGGGAATCCATATAAACCTGCGCAGATGCATTGTGCATTCTATTAATTCTCTGGATTATTGAGCCATCCCTTGCATCAATGTAGTAAATATAACTGGCTACAGGGACATATGATTCAATATAAACCTTATAGACCGGATAAAATCCGTCACCCAGTTCCAAAAACGCCCTTTTTACCTCAAAGCCCTTTTCATTATATAAAGAAGGTTTCAGGTGATTTAATACGATTGATCTTGCCGCATCCGGTGAGTAAACAAAACTAAATGACGGGTTATCAATCTGCCTCATAGAATTGGAAATTTGAATAATATTTCCACTCTTTACCAGTGCTACGACCTCTCCCCCATCCACTTCAATACCATCAAATATCTGTTGATATCTATAAATCGTGAACTCCTCAAAAAAGTTTGTTTTCGTTAGCGAGAGATGGGTGTGAGACGGGTCAAAACCAAGTAGATTTGACCAGTTCAACAATATATCCCTCACCGCATTTTCGTTAACCGCAGAAATTTTAATATTGTAAATTAGTGAAGGAATATGAGAGGCTCCACCTCTAACTATCTTTGCTGACGGATACTCCTTTATAAACTTCTCTACACCGACCCTTGATAGGTCTTCAAAATAATTTTGGGCAAATAAATTGAGAGTGAAGAGAGTTAAAACTGAAAAAATAAAAATCTTTTTCATAAGACACTTACCTCCAGCACAGAGTATGATAATATGCTAAATGGTCACATTAAGGCAAAGTAAAATTACCTCCTTACTCTTCTTATGATATTTCTGTCATACAAAAAGATTCATTTTGTGTATCCAAATAAATTGACAATCTCAATTAAATCATTATAAATCTCACTTCAGATTGAGGAGGATACTATGTTAAAGAAGTTATTACCAAAGGAGATAGATTTTTTTGAATATTTTGACAGGATTGCGACCACAATAGACAGAGGACTGGAACTATTTGAAAAGACAGTAAAAAATTATAATAATTGCGACTTCAATGTATGTAATTCGGAACTGAAAGAGATAGAACACGAGGCGGATACACTGGTTCATCTCACAATTGAGGCGTTAAATAAGACATTCCTTACTCCAATAGATAGAGAGGACATTCAAAGCCTTGTCAAGAAGATAGATGATATTCTGGACCTAACTCAGGCTACTATGTTGAGATTTGATATGTATAAGATAAAATCTATTACACCTGAATTCATTAGCCTCACAGAGGTACTCAGACTCTCATTTGTAGAGTTACATAAAGCAGTACTTGAGATGAGAGACTTTAAGAATAGAGAGAAGATTCAAAAACACTGTATTGAGATAAACAGGCTTGAAAATGAGGGAGATTCAAGACTCAGAAATGCCATAACAAAACTATTTGCAGAAGAACAGGACCCAATAAACATCATAAAGTGGAAGGAGATATACGAAAATATTGAGATGGCTATTGATAGATGTGAGGATGTCGCAAATGTGATTGAAGGGATTGTCCTGAAAAATGCATAAACAATAAATGCCAGTCTTCAAACTCAAGTCACAATTCAGACCTCAGGGCGACCAGCCACAGGCAATTGAGAAATTAGTAAAATGGATCAGGGCCGGGGTTGAGCATCAGGTCTTGTTAGGGGTGACCGGCTCCGGTAAGACATTTACAATGGCGTGTGTGATTCAGGAAATCGGCCTCCCGACACTGGTATTGAGTCCCAATAAGGCGCTGGCAGCCCAACTATTTGAGGAATTTAAGGACTTCTTCCCCGAAAATGCAGTAGAATTCTTTGTCTCATACTACGACTATTATCAACCAGAGGCTTATGTCCCCGAAAAGGATTTATATATTGAGAAAGAGACTGATATCAATGAGGAGATAGACAGACTCAGACACTCAGCCACACACTCACTACTCACCAGAAATGATGTCATTATTGTAGCATCTGTCTCCTGTATATACGGTCTGGGTTCATCTGAAAGTTATTCTGAGCTGAAATTATACATAGATAAAGAAGGTAGACACAGCCGTAGAGAAATTATAGACAAACTGATAGAGATGCAATACCAGAGAAACGAGATAGACTTCCATAGAGGGACATTCAGGACAAAAGGTGATACAATAGATATATTTCCACCTTACGAGGAATCTATTGCTATTAGAATAGTCCTCCTCGGAGATAAAATTGAATCCATAAGAGAATTTGACCCTATAACCGGAATTACTCGCTCTGAACTGGATAAGGTCTACATCTTCCCCGGTTCTCACTATGCAATTACTCGAGACCAGATGACAAAGGCACTTGAATCAATAAGGAATGAACTTAAAGAACGACTGGATGAACTCTATAGTCAGAACAAACTTCTGGAGGCACAGAGGCTGGAACAGAGGGTAAGATACGACCTTGAGATGCTTATGGAGACGGGCTACTGCAATGGTATTGAAAATTATTCAAGACACTTTACCAGTAGAAGACCGGGTGAGCCTCCCCCAACCCTTCTGGACTATTTCCCGGATGATTTTCTTACAATCATTGATGAGAGTCATATCACAATCCCGCAATTAAATGGGATGTACAATGGAGACAGGTCGCGAAAGCAGACACTTGTAGATTTTGGTTTTAGACTCCCTTCTGCACTTGACAATAGACCATTAAAGTTTGAAGAATTTATTAAATTTATTAAAAAGGCTGTATATGTCTCAGCGACGCCAGGACCGTATGAGTTGTCTGTTGCAAAGGGGCATATTGCAGAGCAGATCATTAGACCCACCGGACTTGTTGACCCGGAGATAATCATCAAACCAGCCAGAAATCAGGTTGAAGACCTGCTTTGTGAGATATCAATACGAATTGGACGTAGAGAGAGAGTGTTGATAACCACACTCACAAAGAGATTTGCAGAGGAATTGACAGAATTCCTCTCTTCAAAGAGATTTAGAGTAAAGTATATGCATTCTGATATTGATACTCTTGAGAGAATTGAAATCATTCGGGGGCTTAGAAAAGGTGAATTTGACATTCTTGTAGGGATAAATCTTTTGAGAGAAGGGCTTGACCTGCCAGAGGTCTCTCTGGTCGCAATCCTGGATGCAGACAAAGAGGGATTTTTAAGATCAGAACGTTCCCTCATTCAGACTATCGGAAGGGCGAGCAGAAATATAAATGGCACCGCCATTTTATATGCCGATACAATAACCGACTCCATTGAAAGGGCGGTATCCGAGACCCATAGAAGAAGGCAGCGGCAGTTGGAATACAACAGGACATATAACATTACCCCAAAAACTGTTATCAAACGAATTTCCGATGTTCAATTTAAGATTTATAATGCAGATTATTTTGAATTTGACGACACTGATATAAAAGATTATAAAGCAATTGAGAAGAAGATTACCTCTCTCAAAAAGGAGATGTTAAGACTTGCCTCTCAACTGGAATTTGAGAAGGCAGCAGAATTGAGAGATGAAATAAAAAAATATGAGAAGATGTTATTGAAGATCAATTGATATGAATCAGATAGTATTTGGAAACTATTTACTTACTCGAAGAATTGGGACCGGTGGTATGGCAGAGGTCTTTCTGGCAAAGAGACTGACTGCCGCGAATACAGATAAATCACTCGCACTAAAAAAACTCCTTGATAAACACAAAAATGATGAGGAGGTTGTTCGACTTTTCCTGAACGAGGGGAGATTAATGTCGTATATAATGCATCCAAATGTCATAGAGGTATATGATGTCGGAGAAGTTGAAAATACCCCTTATCTTGTAATGGAATACATCTTTGGGAAGGACCTCTATTCAGTAATCAGGAACATCTCCACCCTCGGGATATCAATACCACTTGATATAATCTTCTACATTATAAATGAGATTCTTGAGGGACTTCATATCATTCACTCGGCGAGAGACAATAAAGGACACGAACTAAATATTATACACGGAGATATAAATCCCTCCAACATTTTTATAAGTTTTAATGGAGAGGTAAAGATAGGAGATTTTGGTATAGCCAAATCAAAATTTGACCAGAAGAAAAAGTCTGGAAATATATTAAAAGGAAAGATATCATATCTGGCACCCGAACAGATAATGCTTGAGAACTTTAATCATCAAATAGATATCTACGACGCCGGACTGATACTTCTGGAAATGCTTACATTAAAAAAGGCATTTGATGAGACAACAGACGAGAGATTGCTCTTAGAGATATTGAACAAAGAGATTGATACAATTGTGTACAACAATAAAGAGATTGATGAAAATCTCAAAAAAATTATTTTGAAGGCAATTAACAAAAACCCGAAGAATAGATACAGGAGCGCACAGGAATTCCAGAAAGATATTCAGGAGTATATCGCAAAAAGGGGAATCAGACTCAATTATATAATGCTCAGAAACTTTATGCATTCATTATATGAGGAACAACTGGAAAACGAACAGCTCATAACCCAGCAGGAGGTTAGCAACTACTCTGGAAGTATATCGGTAACACCTCTACCAAAAATCTTTATACAGATAATCAATGAGAAGAAGACCGGAAGGCTCTATGTAGAAAACTCCGGAATATACAAAAATATCTATTTTAAAAACGGAAAAATTTATTATGTCTCTTCCAACTATCAACCAGAATTCATTGGCGAATTTATTGCAAAAAAGGGGATTTTATCAAAAGAGTTAATTGCTGAAGTACTTGATATCTGCAAAACTGAAAATATTAGATTTATAGACTATCTGGTCACCAAACAGATTATAAAGCCACACGAGATGTATAATATGCTTGTAGAACAGATAAAGGAGAAGATATACCATCTCTTCAGCTGGGACAAAGGAAATTTCATATATTTTGATAAAGAAATCACCCGACAGGAGGCACTACCATTAAGTCTTGGAGATTTTGAATTTATTTATCGCTGTATCAACCAATTCACACCGACATATATAATTGAAAATTATCTCTCAAATTTTATATTTCAGCCAATCTCAATAAACCCTGACGCCAGAGAGTATATTGAGATGACAAGATTCAATGCATACGAATTAAGGCTCGTGAAAATAATATCACAGCAGAAGAATCTAAATGAGGCAATTAACGAGGCAGTACTTACTTACAATTATAAAAAAGATGAAGTCCTAAAAGTCTTCTTTATGCTTGAGATAATTGGCTACCTCAAACACAACTGATTTAGATTAAAAAGATTTATCCCCGACATATTCTAAGTAGTTTGCAAGGAGGTCATCACTATTGTATTAAAATAATTGCACAATAAACAGAGACGCAGATCTGTCCCTATGTTAATTATGATAAATTGGTCAATTTAACTCAAAAAGGCAGATAATTTTCTATCTCCCTCCTTGTCCACATCATTTCATAGAGGTCACCTTGCTGGAGTTCTTTCTCAACCCTGTCGTACAATGCAATTGCTCTTAAAACCTGAATTGCCTCTTTTAAGCCATAATAGTGA
>JBMFOP010000120.1:0-7262 GCA_049969675.1 Myxococcota bacterium
TTGAGGAGGAGATTATAAGGCGTGAGCGGGAGATAAGAGAGATATTTGAGAATATGCCGGTTCCTGTGGTTGTGATGGATAAATTTCGTAATATCATATTCGTAAACAGGGAATTTACCAGAAATTATGGATATAAAAAAGAAGATATTCAGGATTTCTCAAAATGGGTCAGAGATGCATTCACATTTGCCTCAAAAGAGGAGATAGATAGATATATAAATTTTGTATTTGAGAGTAAAGAGGATTTAGGTGAAGAGCAGAATATTATTATCAAAATGATTGGAAAGGATGGGAATTGGTTTTATATCAAAATTTTAAAGAGAATCATTGGTAGTAATGTCGTTCTCATCCTTGAAGACATCACAGAACAGAAATTTAGAGAGAAGAAGATATCCCTGATTAATACACTTCTGCAGATAAATACAGAAGTAAATCGTGAGATTTCAAAGATTGATAGCACAGTGGAGGTTATGAAGAGAGTAGTAAAGATATTCAGCAATCTGGAAATCTTTAAAGAGGTGCATTCTTTCTGCTTTACTGATGAACAACCGAGGAAGCTCTTAGATGTTACAGTGGATAATGTATCATTGGTAAAAGGTGAATTGCCGGACTGTATTAAAAATGCCTCTGGTGGTGATAATTCCATTGTTGTAAAAATGGAGGATGAAATCTGCAGCGGGTGTCAGTTTCATAAGAATAATGAAGGTATATCTACAATAGTGCTTTCTATTAAAGATGAAAATCTCCCTTATGGTACACTTAATCTAAGCCTTAATAAATCCATTCAGATTGAAGGGGAGGCAGAGAATATATTAAAAGGTATTGCAAGAGATATAGCATTCAGGATTACCAACATTCACTTACAGTATAAGAATAAGGAATATATTGAAAGAATTAGAAATCTTGCCAGAATCCCCTTTGAGAATCCAAATCCACTGATAAGGATAAGTGATAATGGGGTACTCATATATGCCAATCCAGCATCTCAATCGCTTATCAAGTGCTGGGGGACAGCAGTTGGTGAACCTGTTCCAGATTTTGTAAAATCTGATATAGAGTATGCATTTAGCATAAATAAAGTTTATGAAAAGGAGTATCAGGTTGAAGATAAGATATTTAATGCCTATATTGTCCCTTTTAAGGATACTAAATATGTAAATATCTATTTCAATGATATTACGGAGAAGAAAAAGAAGGAGATTGAACTCTTAGAGAGTGAGGAGAGGTTTAGAAAGTTGTTCTATGAGGCACCTGATGGTTTTTATCTAATGGATGAAGAGGGTAAGTTTCTGGATGGGAATGCAGCGGCTGAGGAGATAACTGGTTATAAGAGGGAAGAGTTGATTGACAGGAACTTTATAGAATGTGGCTTGATTCCAGAGGATAAATTAGCCGATGCCCTTGATTTTTTTAAGAGGTCTATTCTAAATGGTGAGAGCGGCCCTTTTGAACTGGAGATTATTAAGAAGGATGGGAGCAGGGCAGTCCTTGAACTCTTTGTGCGGTATATTGAACTGCAGGGCAAAAGGGTAATCCTCGGAATGGCAAGGGATGTCACAGATAGAATCAGGATGCAAAATGAGATTCTCAGGACAAAGAGAGAGCTTGAGAGACTCAATGAGAATCTTGAATTGGAGGTGGAGAAGAAGACATATCAGATAAAAAAGAGTGAGAAGATGGCTCTTATTATAAAAAATATAATTATTACTGCCTCCAATCTCGCAGATGTTGATGAGATAATGAAGGAGTCTGGATATTATCTGGCTCAATCATTTGATTTTAAGGCTTATGGATATTATCTGTCCGAAAGGAAAGATTATAGCCCGAATTTATTTTTGAATGGAAGTTTATGTAAGATGGAGATTGATCGGGATATATTCAATGAGAATGTGCTTATAAATATAGCAAGACATTTTTGTAATGTCAAAAAGGTTGAGAGACTATTCCCTCAGGATATGGATTTCTTGCCGGAATTTATAGAACAATTGCAAAAGAATTGTCTGGAGATACTTATAGTTCCAGTTCATTATAAAGAGATATGTTATGGATTTTTATTTTTCTTTGTGGCGAAAGGTACAGATATAGATGAGATTTTAATAGAGGGCTTTGAGCAGATTGGTCTTCAGATAGGTGCGGTGATTCGTCAGAAAAAGACCGAAGAGGAGAGGGAGAGGATCAGCCGATTGCATGAATCTATTCTCAGGTCGGCGGGGGATGGGATAATAGGAACCGATGCAGAATTGAATATCACATTTATGAATGAATCCGCATTAAAGGTGCTGGGATATAATTCAAATGATGTGGTTGGAGTTGACATCTGTAAACTACTCCATACTGGCAAGGATGGGCTTATTCATAAGGAAAATGAGTGTGCGTTTGCCTATGTGTGCGATCTAAAAAAAGATATTGAAGAAGAGGATGTAAGATTTGTTAGAGCAGGTGGTGAGATAATTTATGTGGATAAGCGTATTGCACCGATTATTGAAAATGGAAATTTCACCGGACTGGTTGTAGTATTTAGAGATATAACAGAGGAGAAGAGAAGAAGGGAAGAGATTAATAGATTTGCGGTGGCACTGAACCAGTATCCGATTGCTATTGCATTTATAGATAGAGACGGAAATATAAAATATGTGAATAAGGCTTTTGTTAAACATACAGGTATATCTGAGAAAGAACTGATGACACTTAATCTGGAAGATATAAATAAGGGTATAATGAAGATACTAAACTCCTCTGGCAAAGACCATGTTATTACCCGTCAACATAATTTTATAAGGGGAGAGGGGGAAAGGGTCTATGAGAACATAACTATAGCGCCAATTAAAAATTCGTATGGCGATGTAAATAATTATGCAGTCATCAAGGAAGATATAACCCCTCATATAGAGCTTCAAGAATCACTTATAAAGGCGAGAGAGGCTGCCGAGCAGGCAAATAGGGCAAAATCCGCATTTCTTGCTACAATCTCCCACGAATTGAGAACTCCACTTACCGGACTCTCTGGATTTATTGATGAATTATTGGAGACGAAACTTGACCAGCATCAACTGGATATTTTATCTAAGGCAAGGGATATATCAGAACATATGAATACCATAATAAACGATGTTCTGGACTATTCTACGATAGAATCCGGGAAGATGAAGTTGGAATTAAAAGGTTTTGCATTCCTGTCAACCATTGAAGAGGTCAAGTCAATAACTACAATACTTGCATCTCAGAAGAGATTGGAACTCAGATTTGAAATCGCAGATGATGTCCCGAGATTCTTAAGAGGTGATAGTAAGAGATTAAAACAGGTTCTGATCAATCTCATCTCAAATGCCACCAAATTTACTCATAATGGTGGAGTATATGTAACTATTTCAAAAAAGGCGGAGTACAATGGTAAAGTTGTATTATTATTTTCAGTTAGAGATACTGGGATAGGAATAAAAGATGAGGATAAGATGAGGATCTTTTCACCATTTGAGCAGGCAGATTCATCTATCAGTAGAAGATTTGGTGGGACCGGGCTCGGGCTTGCCATTTCAAAGTGGATAGTGGAAAAGATGAATGGAGAGATATGGGTAGAATCTGAATTTGGAAAAGGGTCAGACTTTAGATTTACTGCTGAATTTGACATAATTACAGAAAATGAGGTAGAGGAGGAGGAGAAGTTTGTGCCATTAAAAGGGATGCTGAAAGGCGGAAGGGTCCTTCTGGTGGAGGACAATAAATACAATCAGGAGGTTATTGTAAACTTTCTTAAAAAATATGGCGCTGAGGTGGAGATAGCGATTGATGGTCAGGATGCAATTGATACCATTTTTTCACATCCGCCAGATTATTACAACTTTGTACTTATGGATATTCAGATGCCAGTTATGGATGGGAAGACCGCAACGAGGATTATCAGACAGAATGAGAATTATAAGAACCTCCCCATTATTGCAATGACTGCACACGCATT
This sequence comes from Myxococcota bacterium, assembly GCA_049969675.1. Taxonomy (GTDB): domain Bacteria; phylum Myxococcota; class SpSt-1050; order SpSt-1050; family SpSt-1050; genus SpSt-1050. The sequence continues at coordinate 3,956 of JBMFOP010000120.1, forward strand.
TAAAGACGATGTAGAGGATGCATTAAGGTCCGGGATGAATGCACATATTTCAAAACCATTTGACACATCAAGGGCATTGATGATAATGTCAAAGTACTATTTCAATAAAGATGCAAAGGAGGTGGAAGAGAGTAAGAGTGATATAGAGATTCCAGAGGATTTAAAGAATCTCTCTATAATTGATATAACAGATGGGCTTGCGAGATTCTCCTATGATGTAAAGAACTATAGGAGGATGCTCAAGAGTTTTGGAGAAAAGTATAAATATATAGATAATGATATTGAAAAGTTACTTGAAGAGAATAAGATTGAGGAGGCAGAGGCGCTCGTCCATACAATAAAGGGAGTGAGTGGGAATCTGAGTATCAAAAGGCTATATGATAGGTCTGTATATCTGGATATTTTGCTAAAGAGAAGGGCTGAGATAAGACTTATAAATGAGGCATTCAGCTCGTTTGCACACGAGTTGAGATTGACAGTAGAGGAACTTCAAAGACTACCCTCAGATGAGACCCATAAATTTGATATAATTGATGATAACCAATATAAGGAATTACTTGAAAGACTGTATCGGGCTCTTGAGGGGGGAGATGCAGAGAGTATAAATATCTTTGTAGAGATTGAGGGGAATCTCAGAAAAGATTATGGGGCTGAAATTGTTGACAGAATCAAAGTTCTGATAGAGAGTTTTGACCACACAGAGGCTTTGAAATTGTTAAGAGAGATTTCAAATAAGAATTGAGCAGGAGGTTTTTATGAAAGATAGAGATATCATTCTCGTTGTAGATGATGCACCCGAAAATATTAGTGTAATAAGTTCAATATTCAAAGATATATATAAGGTCAAAGGGGCTACAAGCGGAGGGCGGGCACTTGAGATTGCCAGCTCAGATGAACAACCCGACCTGATCCTGCTGGATATTATGATGCCCGGTATGAATGGATATGAGACTATAAAAAGGCTCAAAGCCAATCCAAAGACAGCAGATATTCCAGTGATATTCCTGACTTCAAAGACAGAATCTGAAGATGAGAAGACTGGATTTGACCTCGGGGCAGTTGATTATATTACAAAACCGATTAATCCTGCAATACTATTTGCTCGCGTGGATACTCATCTGACACTCAAGAGGACTCAGGATGAATTAAAGGCTAAAAATCAGTACCTTGAAGAGGAGGTTGAGAAGAGGACAAGGGAGATATCTATCATTCAGGATGTAACAATAATGGCAATGGGTTCACTCGCCGAGATGAGAGATAATGAGACCGGCAATCATATCAGAAGGACACAATATTATGTAAAGACACTCGCAGAACATCTGGCAGGTCAGGGGAAGTTTAGAGATGTTCTGACACCGGAGAATATAAATCTACTCTTCAAGTCCGCACCACTTCACGATATAGGTAAGATAGGTATTCCAGACAGGATTCTCCTTAAGCCCGGAAGACTTACCCCCGAGGAGTTTGAGATAATGAAGGAGCATACGACTATTGGAAGGGATGCACTCGTGGCAGCAGAGTCTCTTCTGGATGTAGAATCCTCATTTTTGAGATTCGCGAGGGAGATAGTATATTCTCATCACGAGTGGTGGAATGGAAAGGGGTATCCGCAGGGTCTATCTGGTGATGAGATTCCGCTATCTGCGAGGTTGATGGCAATTGCAGATGTATATGATGCCACGAGATGCAGGAGGGTCTATAAGCCTTCAAAGGACCATAAGACTGCTATGAGCGAGATGGTTGCAGAGAGAGGAACTCATTTTGACCCTTTGCTTCTGGATGCCTTCCTTGAGATTGAGGGTAAGTTTGAGGAGATAGCATTAAAATTTGCAGATTCATCCGGGAGTTGCACTGAGGGTGGAAGTGAAAAGAGATGGTAAATATGAGTGTAGTAAAAGAGAGTAATTATGAGAGGATACTGATTGTTGATGATGCAACAGAGAATTTACAGACTCTAAATTCAATCTTATCTAAAAAATATAAGGTTAGCGTTGCAAATTCCGGGTTTAGGGCATTAGAGATTATAAAGAATAAATCGGATATTGACCTTTTTATACTTGATATAATGATGCCAGAGTTAGATGGAATTGAGCTCTGCAAGAGGATAAAAACAGAGGAGAGATTTGCCGATATCCCTGTTATTTTCATAAGCGGTCTATCTGATATTAAAGATAAGATATCTGCCTTTGAATCGGGTGGGGTAGATTATATTGTAAAGCCATTTCAGAAAGAGGAGGTCATATTAAGGGTTGATACACATATCAGGATTTTAAGATTACAGAGAGAACTAAAGAGGAAGAATCTGGAACTTGAAGCAAATTATAAGCGATTGAGGGAGCTTGAGGATTTGAAGAACAATCTTACAAATATGATAGTTCACGATTTACGCTCTCCTCTGACTGGAGTGCTCTCTATGTTTGAACTATTAAGAATGGAGTTAGAGGGTTCAGAACATACTTCTATCCTTGAATATATTAAATCAGGGTATTCTGCTGCAACTTCGTTGATGGAGATGATAAACTCCTTACTTGATATATCCAGACTTGAAGAGGGGAGGCTACTTCCTGATGTAAAGAAAAATTCTATAAAAGAGATCGCAAAGGAGGCTATAGCCTCGCTTGCTGCAAATATAAAGGGCGAAGAGATTATTGTAGATATTGGTGAAGATCTCTTTGTGGAATGTGACAGGGAGTTGATAAAGAGGGTGATAATGAATCTATTAACAAACAGCCTCAGACATTCAAGACATAAAAGCCCTATCAAGGTAGTCGTTGAGGAGAATTTAGAAAATGTGACCGTGTCAGTTATAGATGATGGTATTGGTATTCCAGAGGAGTATCATAAGAAGATATTTGAAAAGTTCGGGCAGGTGGAGATGAGAGGGGAGAGAAAGAGATATTCAACAGGTCTTGGACTTACATTCTGTAAACTCGCTGTTGAGGCACACAGAGGAAAAATAGGAGTTGAGAGCGAAGTAGGGAAGGGGAGCAGATTCTATTTTACACTACCAAAAGTAGAATAATAACTCATTCAGGAATCTTGAGAGTTTCGGGGATATATTATCGTCCACTCTTCCCATTTTATAGTTTAAATTCCATTTCAAATGCTTTATATAACATCTGCCCAGAATAAATTTTTTTGATATGGAGGTCCCGGTAGGGTAGAATTATTTTGTCAATCAAAAAACCCTGAAAGGAGGCTTCCTGTGAATAAATATAGCAGCATTTTTGGACAAATCTATGATTGGAGTAGGCAAATTCTACAAAATTTTTAGTTTTATAAGGTGGTAGAGGAGACGAAGGTTGAT
>JBMFOP010000121.1:0-7209 GCA_049969675.1 Myxococcota bacterium
GTCATTTCCCACAGAGACAATGTACATAATCTGTATATTGATGAAGTTTTGAAAAGCACTTTATACTTGATTTATCATAGATTTTATTTAATGTAATCGCATTCTCTGGAGGAACTTTTGATGGATAATCTATATGAAAATCTAATGTCCCTGATTAGAAAGGCTTCAACTGATATACCCGATGATGTAGAGAAGGCAATAAAGGTGGCATATGAGAGAGAAGATGAGGGCACCAGGGCGAAGAATGTATTCACCATCATCCTGAACAATATTGAACTCGCCAGAAAAAACGGACTTCCAGTATGTCAGGATACAGGGACACTCTTATTTTTTATTGATATGCCATTTGGCTATAATAGTAAGACTCTCAAGGAGACAATCCTCAGGGCAGTACGGGATTCTACCAGAATAGGGATATTGAGACCCAATGCGGTAGATGCCATCACCCAGAAGAATTCAGGAGATAATATTGGAATAGGCAGCCCATTTATACACATTGAGGAGTCTGACTCTACTGAGATTAAAATTCGCCTGATATTAAAGGGCGGTGGGAGTGAAAATGTAAGTATTCAATATTCACTGCCAGACCAGTCAATTAGTGCCAGCAGAGATATTGAAGGTATCAAGAAATGTATTCTGGATGCGGCATTTAAGGCACAGGGGTTTGGCTGTGCGCCCGGTGTCCTTGCAGTCGGTGTGGGTGGAGATAGAATGACCTCTTATCTTTGTGCAAAGGAGCAACTTTTAAGGAGGCTTGACGATAAGAATCCAGACGAAGTTCTACATCAGATGGAATGCGAATTATATGACATGGCAAATATGCTTGGAATTGGTCCAATGGGGTTTGGTGGAAAGACCACAGTCCTTGGTGTAAAGATTGGGAAGAGGCACCGTGTACCCGCCTCATTTTTTGTATCTATTGCATATATGTGCTGGGCGTTCAGACGCGCCGAGATCAAATTGAGAGTATAGAATATGAAGAATAAGAATGTAAAAGCCATATCCCTGATGTCTGGAGGGCTGGATTCTACCCTTGCTACAAAAATCATTCTTGAAATGGGGATAGAGGTACTTGCACTGAATTTTACAAGTCCATTCTGTACCTGTACATCCCGACACAAAAGGGAGCACGGTTGTAAAAATGAGGCGATGAAGATCTCACAGGAGCTCGGAGTAAAGATAAAGCTAATTCCTAAGGGGAAGGAATATATAAAACTTATCAGAAATCCCAGATACGGTTACGGCTCTGCGATGAATCCCTGTATTGACTGTCGAATCTTTATGTTCAAGAAGGCAAAGGAGATTATGGAGGAAGAAGGTGCCTCATTTATTATCACAGGTGAGGTCCTTGGGCAGAGACCTATGAGCCAGCGAAGGGATACCATATTAAAGATAGAGAAGGAATCAGGGCTTTCCGGGCTTATCATCCGTCCTCTCTCAGCAAAACACTTTGAACCAACTATCTTTGAATTAAATGGTATAGTAGATAGAGAGAGGCTGCTCTCAATTGAGGGGAGGAGTCGCAACATTCAGATAAAACTTGCCAGACAGTATAATATCTCTGACTACCCCTGCCCGGCTGGGGGATGCCTTTTAACCGATGAGAGATTTGCTAATAAATTAAAAGATTATTTTGAGCATACAGATAATGATGACGATTATATCAGACAGATGGAGTTCTTAAAGATTGGACGACACTTTAGACTCTCCGATGGCACCAAGATAATCGTAGGTAGAGACGAGAGCGAAAATGAGAGATTAATACTTTTAAACAGGGGTGAAAATTACATAGTTGAGAGTGAATTCCCCGGGCCTGTGGCTATCATTTTTGGCGAGAAATCAGAAGATAATGTCTTATTTGCCATTACTGCCCTGAAGAGATTCAATAAGAAGTCCCCCCCGAACCCCATCTACACCATCTCAAAGGGAGATTACAAAGAGGAAATCAGATTTACAAAAGAGTATCCGGAGGAGTTAACGAAATATCAACTCGGCATTGATAGATGAATAAGGTTGAGAGATTAAAGAAGATTATTGGTAGATACTCAAGAATAGCGGTCGCCTATTCTGGTGGAGTTGATTCTACATTCCTGTTATATTTTATAAAGAGGGTTGCAGAAAGAGAGGTGATTGCATTTACATCCATCTCAGAGACATATACAGAAGATGAGCTAAGGTTTGCAGAGGAGATGGCTAAAAGTCTCTATGTAAAGTTGGTTAAGATAAAGACAGATGAGTTCAGCGATAAGAGATTTATCTCAAACCCCATAAATAGATGTTTTTACTGCAAGCTGAATCTCTTCTCAAAAATAAATGATCTTAAAGATAGATACAAATTTGATGTGATCTTTGATGGGACGAACTACTCGGACAGGAAAGACTTCAGGCCCGGAAAGATGGCACGAGATAGATATAATGTGCTATCTCCCCTTGAACTTGCAAAGATTACAAAAGATGATATCAGAAGATATTCAAAGAAGTTTAATATAGCGGGTTATGATAGGCCGCCCAATGCCTGTCTGGCATCCCGAATTCCATACGGCACACCTATCAGTAAAGATAGGCTTGATAGGATACATAAGATTGAAAGATTTATTCATTCCTTTGGAATCAGGACATTAAGAGTCAGAGACCACAACGAGGTAGCACGAATTGAGACATCTATTAAGGAGTTTGGAAAAATCTTGCTAAATAGAGATAAAATCGTTAAAAAGATTAAGTCGTATGGATTTAAATTTATCACACTGGATATTGAAGGTTATCGGACAGGTTCAATGAACAAATGACTATGAACGAGAAGAATAGAAGATATAAGATTCTGATTGTGGATGATGAGGTGAATATACTAAAGGTCCTCTCCGCATCTTTAAGAAAGGAGGGTTATGAGACATTTACTGCTGAAAATGGGGAGATTGCTCTAAAAAAATTATATGAGGAGGATATCTCGGTAGTGCTGACAGACCTCAAGATGCCAGAGATGGATGGGATTGAACTATTAAAGAATGTAATGAGATTCAACTCCGATATACCTGTAATTATACTCACCGCACACGGCACGATTAATAATGCTGTTGAGGCAATAAAGATAGGTGCATTTGACTATCTGACCAAACCATTTGACAGAGGTGAACTGGTTCAGATAATCAAGAAGGCGGTAAATACATTTGAATACAGGAGGTCAGATGTAAAGATTGACTTTGAGACAGATGAGCCTGTTCACATAATCGGTCGTTCACAGAGGATGCAGGAGATATATTCCTTAATTGAGAAGATTGCTCCATCTGATTCAACGGTTTTGATAACAGGTGAATCCGGGACGGGGAAGGAGCTTGTTGCAAGAATCATACACCTTAAAAGCCAGAGGGCAAGGGGCCCGTTTATCAAGGTAAATTGCGCCGCCATTCCTCGTGAACTTGTGGAGAGTGAATTGTTTGGATATGAGAAAGGGGCGTTTACAGGTGCATTTTCACAGAAGCCGGGCAGATTTGAACTCGCAGACGGTGGAACCATATTGCTGGACGAGGTGAGTGAATTGCCATTTGATATGCAGGCAAAGCTTTTAAGGGTGCTTCAAGAGCATCAGATATGGAGGATTGGAGGTATCAAGAGTGTAAATATAAATGTAAGAGTTATCTCCGCAACAAATAGGAATCTTGCAATGGAGGTTGAGAGAGGGAATTTCAGGTCTGATTTATATTATAGAATAAATGTCGTCCCTATTGAGGTACCGCCATTGAGAGAGCACAGAGAGGATATAAAGGATTTTGTAAATTATTTCATTCAAAAGTTTGCAAAGAGGAACAGGAAGACGATATCCGGTATATCAGATGCAGCACTTGAATATCTAATCAATTATCCCTGGCCCGGGAATGTGAGAGAACTTGAGAATCTCATAGAGCGAATGGTGATATTATCATCAAATGAGATTCTGGATATCACTGACATACCGGAGGAGATAAAGCTCAAACAGTCGCCAAAACCACAGATTGCATCATTTACCAGCGGAATTGATTTTAAGGAGATTGTAAAGAAGGCAACATCAGATATAGAGAAGGATCTGATACTCAAGGCACTCAAGGAGACCGGTGGAAATGTCACAAGGGCTGCCGAATTGCTCGGAATCAGCCGTAAATCATTACAATTAAAGATGAAAGAACTGGGGCTAAGAGAAGAAGATTGATTTATGGAAAAAGAGGAATTTCAAAGACTCATTGATGTGGTTGATAGATTACTCTCAAAAGATGGATGCAGTTGGGATAGGGCACAGACCCTCTCATCACTCAGAGGATTTGTACTGGAGGAGGCACTGGAACTGATTGACGCACTGGATAGGAGGAAAATTGAGGATATAGAAGAGGAGTTAGGAGATATACTCTATCATATAATTCTCATTTCACGGCTTACAGAGAGAAGAGATTCACTCAAAAGGATAATCAGAGGCATTACAGAGAAACTCATAAAGAGGCACCCACATATATTCAAAAATAAAAAGGATAAAAAGCCAGACGAAGTGGTGCGCGATTGGGAGAAAATAAAGATAAAAGAGAAGAATGGAAAGTCAATCGGATATGGTCTGTGTTCAACATTTCCTGCATTGCTCTCCGCATTCAAACTTGGTGTCAGGTCTATGTCATATAATTTTGATTGGGATGATATTGAGCAGGTCTTTGAAAAGTTAGAGGAAGAGATTGGTGAATTGAAGGCAGAGCTCAGAAGAAGGAGAAAGAATCAAAAGGCGATTGAGTACGAGGTTGGAGATATACTATTTGTGGTTGCCAATATCGCGAGACACCTCAATGTCAATCCCGAGGTCGCACTTATGAAGACAAATAAAAAATTTATAAGAAGATTTGACGAGATGTGCAGACTGATGAAGAAGGAGAAAAGGGATATACACCATCTGGAGATAGACGAACTTGAATCTTACTGGAGAAGGGCAAAACAGATTTCAGATTAGCCATAATCAAAAAATTTTATGGGATTGGGAGATTCATTATAGCATAGAAGACATCTACATAAAACTGAAAGGCACGGATAAATTTTCCACCTACAAACTGCCAGACAACAATAAACCCGACAAGCATGGCGAGGCTCACAAACATATATTCTGTCAATGCCTGACCACCCTCATCTTTTATAAGTCCATTAATCCTTCTCATCTTTTCTCTCCATCACATTCAGGACAAATGAGGTTGTTCTCTCATGTGATTCTCTATCTTCATCCTCCATTACAACAGTCATAATCTGAATACCGTCTTTCTCAAATGCAATAACCCCTTCATAATTGTACTGTTTAAGAAATTCATTCTCCTCAAATCCGAGAGATTTTAGACGCTCCTTAAATATCGCAAGATTCTTCTCTTTATCACCTTTGAGTTGAAAGGAGATGGTTCGGGCAGACCTGCCGTAGTCCATATTCCTCACCTCAATATAATTCATCGCCTCCTCTGGAATTCCGAGAGTCTTATCGGGCTTGACAATTAGATTGTTACTGAGGGTCGGGGCAATTCCAGCAAATACCATTGTCTCACCTTCACCGCGCTTCAATATAAATATCCTCTGTTCACCACTCTTTCTATCAACTGCCTGAATAAACCCTTCATCCTCTGAGATACTGTTGTAATGAGGGGTAAGACCGGCGGATTTAAACTTTTGCATCAATTCATCTCTTACCTCTGATATCTCATCCTTTGTAGTAAAATATCCGAGGTCAATTGGAAGATTGTTAACAATAATCTTATTCCCCATTGGCATTATCTTCCTATCCTTATATTGTGGGAGTGAATTGATTAGCACCGGATTCTCCGCATCCTGATTCTTTTCGGCAATCAGTAATTTGAAACCCCCGCTCAGATAAAATGCGGCTGCAAATATCAAGATTGAAGTGACAATAGTAAGTAGATATCTAAGGGTTTTGACACTCATCTGTAGCACCTGCCTGTGAATAATCACAAAGCCATTTTCCGCCAAATTGCTTCTTCGGGCATCCCATATAGCAATTTCCCCTCTTTTGATGAATACTCTTATAATCACCTGTACATGAGGAATAAGGATTTGCCCCGTTCTCATTATCGCAGTAAGGAGCGGTGACGAATACATTCTGTCCACCCGAGACCTCAAGCTCCACAGTCCCAGAATCATCATTTCTACCAGAACCACCCGGCGCATTCCTGAATCTCACCGAGGCAAGTCTGGTAAGTAATGGATTAAATCCCTCCATACCTACAAGGCTCTGAAGCTGTCCATCTGTAATCTTTATTTTACTCCCCAGATTGCCGAACATAGAGATTCTCTCCACCTGCTGCTGATAATCATAATTGTCGGCAGATGCTCCTCCACCACTTGAAAACATCTTCGGATATACCGACCTTCCGTCATACATCGCCCAATCATCTACAAGCAGATAGAACTTCTCTCTCAAAGTCTTCTGTCTGAATGCCCCATACATCCTCTCGTGAAAGAACCCCCTCTGTGAATCCTGCATAAATCTGCTTTGAATTTGCCATTTTCTTGGGTCAGTCTCATTTATATGTATTGCAATGCTTGCCGTAACCTCTACATAACCTTTATTATTAAATGGACTCGTCCCAAATAATCCTCCACCAAACATATTTACAATGTTAATAATCATATTGAGAATCTGCAACTCAGTAACATCCTTATTGTTTACCATAATATTGGTGAGTTCGTATTGGGATAGAGAGAGGGGTTTGAACTCCTTTTTCGGATTTCTATAATTGTAGGCTGAGTCCAGTGAGTGAGAATATCTATCCTCAACATCCTTCCTTATGGCGTCTTTTGCTTTATTTACAAGTTGATTGTGCTTACTCTGAGTTCCGCCATCCTTGCTATAGTCTGAGAGCTGATATGCAGAAAACTCCCACGCTGCATATCTGACGACCTCCTGGGTCTTTATCTTTGCAAGTGCGATATCCAGAAGGACATGAGACCAGAGAACCACCGCCACCATTGCTACAATCAGGATCGCTGATTCTACAATGGCTGAGCCTCTCTGATTTTTTAATCCGCTCAACATCATTTTCCTCAATGCAAGACAAGCCCTTTGGTAATAAACCCTAAAATATCACTGGGGAAATTTATTCCAGTTGCCCAGGAGAGCCAGGCAGGCAGTATCTTTCCATCTCTCTCCCCAAAGGCGATGAGCCTTGCCCTCCAATATGGATTAAATAGATTCGGCTGCTCTTTCCA
>JBMFOP010000122.1:0-7043 GCA_049969675.1 Myxococcota bacterium
TTCAGAGAAGAGGCGGAACATAGTAAAATCTGAGGTGATAAAACTGAGGAGCCGCACATCTAAGGGTAAGAAATAGAATCTTATTTTAAGGGGGAGGGGAGGAGAGTGAAGATTTATTTAAGAGTTTTGAAATAGATTGGGACATAACTATAAAATATCTGGATTTTGGGCTCTATTTAAAATCTCGCTTCTCAAAGATGAGAATGGAGGCAATAAGCATAATAATGGCATATAGAAGGGAATATGCTGTCACCCATACAATATAGCCGGTATCTGCCGTTATCTGATAGACAATATTTGACTTCAGGTTGAGTAGTTCAAGGTCTGGCAGGATATAGTAGATGACATTAATAAGAAACTTAAATGCCTCATTCTCCGATTTCATAGACCAGAACTTTAGGTCTGAGAGGAGGTGTCCTATAAACCAGAGAGTCAGAGCAAATGTAGCACTCATAATAGGGGTTGAGAAGGTTGAGAAAAATATAGCGATTGCGGATATTATCATAAATTCCAATATCAGAAAATAAAATGCCTGAATGGTACCCAAATAAGGGATATCATATCTTACATAAAATTTGAGTATCAGAAGCAATATTATTAACATCAACACCACATTTACAAATATTGTAATTATCAATCCAAGATACTTGCTGATAATAAATTCATATCTCTTGATGGGCTTTGATACTATTGTATAGACCGTCTTTCTATCAATCTCCCTTGCTACAAGATTTATCCCGAGAAAGATTGCCATCAGATTACCAAAGAGTGAAATTGCTCCCATACCGATATCTACAGTTATCTTCATCCACTGACCAATAGTTAATTGCACAAGCACCATAGTGCTGATGATAATAAGGACAGAGAAGAGTAGTACACCTATCAAAATCTTATTCCTGATACTCTCCTTAAAGGTATTTAGTGCAATAGTAAACAATCTCATATCAGGAATTGATCTCCTTTATAAAGAGGTCCTCAAGTGTCTTTCTCTTCGGTACAATTGAAATAACCTCACCCCTATTTGAGCGTATAATGTCTACAGTCCTGTTAATATCCGCCTTATTTACAACTATGTAGCTGGTATCTTCTACATCCTTCAGGAGTAACCCTGTTTTCTTCAGTTCATCTTTTACAGACCTTTCTGCAACCTTAAAAACAATCTCCACATCTGTATAGTCAATTGATAGCAGTTCACTAAGAGATGCCTCTTTTTTTATCTCACCTTTGATTATTATAGCGACCTTATCACAAATCATCTCTACATCCGAGAGTATATGCGTTGAGAAGAAGACCGTCTTCCCACTCTTCTTTAATGCAAGTATAAGGTCCCTTATCTCACGCCTTCCAATAGGGTCAAGTCCGGACATCGGCTCATCGAGGATGAGAAATTTGGGGTCATTTATCAGCGCCTGAGCAAGACCAATTCTCTGCAGCATACCTTTTGAAAACTTCCTTAATTGTAATGACTCTTTGCCACTGAGTCCCACCATATCAAGTAAGACTGGTATCCTCCTCTTTAACTCATAAGAAGGTATGCTGAATAGACTCCCATAAAATTTTAAAAACTCATAGGCAGTGAGATACTCATAAAAGTAAGGCTGTTCAGGGGCATAACCGATATATTTTCTTGTACTAATGTCAGAATAATCCTTACCCATTATTGATATGCTTCCAGAATCCGGGAATATCAGTCCGAGTATTGTCTTGATTGTTGTCGTCTTCCCAGCACCGTTAGGTCCCAAAAATCCATATATCTCATTCTCTCTTACTGTGAGTGAGACATCCCTTAGTGCCTCAGTCTTCTTGAGCCAGAAGCCAGTTCTGAAACTCTTGGATAGGTTTTTTATCTCAAGAACTGAATCCATATCACTTAGACACCCTACCGCCATATATATTGCATTGATTACAATCAGGCATAGGGCTATTAAATACTATAATTTTGCTGCCAGTTTGCTATTGGTCTCTCTCAGCCTCTTGCTCATTACCCTTGCGATATTGATCACCACCATAGTAAAGCCATTTCTATAAATCTTTGCAAAAGAATGAAGATTTTCAGATGTTAGAACAAGTGCCTTTACATCTGTCTTTGCCCTTGCAGTGGCGCTCCTCATCTCCTTATCAATTAGTGACATCTCGCCGAAGAAATCACTCGACTTCAAAACGGCTATCGGTTTCAACTTCCCCTCTGCATCCTTACGTAATATCTCCACCTCACCCTCAATGATTACATAGAGTGAATTGCCCGGCTCAGCCTCATAGAAAATTATATCTCCAACCTTATACTCCTTCAACTGTGATATCTCGGCAAGATATTCAAACTCTTCGGGTAATAGATTTTCAAATAATACAGATTTTTGTAGGACTTCTAATTTTTCCATCAGTCTCCTCCTGACAAGGAATCATATCCTATACTTCCTGTTTAACTCCATTTCTGCCCTTTAAAAAGAAGTCGTCAATCCTCGTATCCTCTTCGTCGCTAATCCTCTTGCTACTCTCAACAAGAGGTTCAATAAATGTAACACCCCTGGTCCTATCCACCTGATAAATATTAAGGGCCCTTATCTCAATATTGTAATTGTCCAGGTCAGTAATTAAAGGAACACAATATACCATCTGCGAATTTTCCTTCTGCTGCCAGTAAAGGAACTCATCCTCTGCAATACACTCAAATTTCTCTCTGGCAAGCCTCAGGAGTTCCTCTATATATTTAACATTCTTCTCCCTCTCTGAATTCATCTGTTCAATCTCTGCGTGTTTCTCCTTAGCCTTCCTGTTAAAATAATTGCTCTCCTGTAGCAATCTCTCAGCCTCCCTCTTAAACTTCCTTGACTTTGCCTGAGCCTCGGCGACCTTCAGATTGTATTCAATAGACATACTCCAGATCATCTCAACATCTTCCCAGAGCTTCTTCTTTCGTGCTGCCTCACGCTCATACTGCTCACTTATCTTTGAAAACTCCCTGTTTAAAGATTCTAATGTCTGCTCCTTATTCTTCAGTGTGGTTCTGAGGTTGATGACCTCCTGTCTATCTGATGCATTCTGTAACCTCTCTCTCAGTGTGTTTATCTCAGACTTGATGGTCTCCAACTCATGATCTAATGCACCTACTTTGAACCAGAGTTCAGATACCTCCACGCGCTTACTCTCAAATTTTGCCACCGCCTCATAAGATTTATTATCCAGATCACTCGCCTCCGCCAACCACCTGGCAGCAAGGGCATCCATCTGAGAACTCTCCTCTATTCTGTCAAGGGCCTTCTTCTGCACCAGATTTGCATTGAATAAATGATTATTCTCCTCTGCCAGAATATTATCAATCTCCGAAGTAAGGTGTGATATCTCCTTTCGTTTTTCATTGTATTTCGCCCACCATTCCTTGAAGGCCGGGGATTCAATTAGATTTTTAATCTCCTTTAAGTACTTTGATTTCATAATTATGTTTTAACAAAGACAAACGGGACCGAGACTGTAACCGAACCCTCGTCTGGTTTCGGGAATATCCATCTTCTGATTCTGCTCAGGATACAATCTGACACCTCCGCATTCCCCATTGTATCTGACTCTATTCGAACATCAGCAACCTTTCCATCCTCACCTATAGTAAATCTTACAACAATCTTCCCGGAGAGGTTTGGATTCTTTCTAAGCTCCCTCTCATAGCAGTCCTGCAGGGCCTTCTGTTTACTCTTGATAATTGCATTTATCTTAGCCTGATCCATCTTTCCATCAACCTCTGGATTTATGCCTGTAATCTTCCCAGAGATTGATGCAGTCTTTATCTTCTCTCCAGTTCCTCCACCCACCTGCCCCACCTCGGCCTTGTTTGCCAGATCTCCAATTGAGGCGGTTCCACCGGAGCCGCCGGCTCCAAGTCTGGTCCCCTGACCCTCCTCTGTTGCAATACCGACACTTCCTATCTGGTTCAAGGATTCTTCAAGCTTCCCTCCTCTACCTCCACCTTTTAGGACATCTGCAAGAGGAGAATCCCCTTCTCCATCACTAAGAGAGCCTATCACTTTCAGTATTCCGGTCCCCATAACCTTATTCTTGACCTCTTCTGCAGTCTGTCTCCCCATACCCTTTGCCTGCCCGACATTCTTGGAATCAGCGGAGCCGGATGACTTTGATGCAGTCTTCTTTGTCTCCGCCTTCTTTGTCTCCTTCCCTGCCCCATCTTCAGTCTTATCTGTCTTCTTCTTAATCTCCTTCTCTGGCATAATCATCTTGACAAATCTATCCGGGATATCATTGATAGTCGGCTCTTTGGGTGGCTCTGCAAAATATCTCACACCAAAGACAAATCCAAAATGAAGTATAAAGGATGCCATAAATATTGCCATAAAAGGCTTATCCATCTTCTTGAGCCAGTAACCCTTTGCAATCTCTGGTATTTGAGGTTTTGGTGGCTCGGGAGGGGGAGGTATAAACTGAAAGAGGATTATTACATCTTCAACATCAATCCTGCCCTTTGAATCAACATCCAGTGGATAATAATAACTATTCCCTTTCTTCTGACAGGTATTCTGGGCCTTAATTGACTGTAGATTAAACTCTGCATTTTTAACGATTATCTGCCCTGTCTGTCTGTCATTAAAGACGAGAAAATACTGCCTGTTCTTTGCAGAAAATATTGTCAATTCCTTTGGAAGTTTCTGCGACTCGGTAACACAAAAGGTACACCTCTTATCCGTCCCGATTGTAATATCAACAGGGTTATTGATTATCTTTTCACTTATAATTTTCCCATTGAGTATTATTCCGACTCGCAGTACTTTTATATTCTGGGTGTTAGCCATATCTTGCCCTCTTACTCCGGATTTTTTAAGACAACGAACTTAAAATTGCCGAATTGTGCCTGACCAGCCGTATATAAGACTTCTGAGACCACTCTAAATGGTATATCCTTATCCCCCATTATTAATACCAGCCCCTTAAACTGCTGGGCAGAGTTATAAGCCGCTATCTCCTCCTGTTTCTGCCTCTCAGCGTCAAGTGCACTATACAATGATTGAATAAGGTATTGCTCCTCACTCTTCCCCTCTTTGCAATTCGGGTCAACCTTATTGTTTACAATTTTACAGACCTCCTTATCATTGACGAGGATGGAGTTTTTAGAGATGGCAAGCGGGACCGCTGCCTCTGGCTTCAGTCTCGTAGTTGAGAATGGCATAGATAGGTCGCTCTGTGGGGTAATATTGGCTGGGTCAGATGAATAACTCTTGAGTAGATAGACCAGAATAATGGTCATCATATCCATCATAGCGGTAATATTGAGTGGATACTCATGCTCTTCCATTCTACTCTTTTTTTTCTTCCTTGGGGGAGGGACTGTGAGCTCCTCTGTCCCACTCTTTGGAAGATTCTTTTCATTAACAGGATCCATAATAAGACTCCTCTATTTTATAGCCCTGCGGCAAAGACGACATCGTAAAACATCTGCATAGGGTTACCACTCTCATCCCTCTCAAATGGATTCTCTCTGGCAGCATCCATAACATTGACAAGAACCTCATATCTGATATTCTCTTCAGCAGAGATATTTATCTTTGTCTCATCTGGAAAGAGCTTCTTAATCTCAGCCAGTTTTTTGATTAGTCCGATATAATCATAGCACGGGGCGGGCTCCTTCCTCTTCATAGCGAGGCACTTATTAGGGTCATTTACTTTTGGAATTGTAGGCCCTTTTGCCTTTGCCTCATCACTTGAATCCACACCGGGCAGGACACCGCCGGTTGCTGCAAT
Organism: Myxococcota bacterium; assembly: GCA_049969675.1. Taxonomy (GTDB): domain Bacteria; phylum Myxococcota; class SpSt-1050; order SpSt-1050; family SpSt-1050; genus SpSt-1050. The sequence continues at coordinate 5,743 of JBMFOP010000122.1, forward strand.
TGTAAACCCTTTATCAGTTACAAATATAGAGAGATTGAGCGGTGGTTTTTCCTGCTTATTCCCTGAAGCAGATGACCCGGTTCCATATTTAGGTGCAGACACATTTATAACACCCATCTGTGTCACTGTCGTGGTCAAAAGAAGGAACATAATTATATTTGTAACTATATCCAGATATGGAACCAGATTAAGTTCCTTCGGGTCATTGTTCTCAATATTACTTCTCTGAGAAGGTTTTCTTGCCATCTAATACTCTCCTTGAGCCCCAAGACTACTGTTGCGTTGTAGTTCTGTCCAGAGGATTGATATCTCCTTTGTTCCTGAGATATAGCATATTGATAAGTTTTACTGAATACTGGTCAAGCTCATCAATGATCTTTCTGGTGGTATTTGAAAGGAAGAGGTGAGCAATAATACAGGTAACAGCTATTGAGAGTCCGAAGGCTGTATTATTCATTGCCTCTGAGATACCTTTTGACAGGATCATCGCCTTCTGGTCAGCAGATGCCAGAGCCACCGCACCGAATGCCCTGATAAGACCTGTAACTGTACCCAGCAGCCCGATAAGGGTTGCAATATTTGCTATATGCTGCAGGTTGTCTGTCCTCTTCTTAAGACCGGGCAACACATCCAGAATAGCCTCTTCAACGGCAGATTGAATCTCAATCTCATTCTTATTAGCCCTTGTAAGACCGGCCCTGATTACTCTCGGCAGTGCCGCAGTAGGGGCCGCGTTGCAGAGCTTGATTGCCCTATCAATCTGGTTTTGCATAACCAGCTTCTGCACCTGCTCCATAAATGCCTCTCCATTAATGTTGTACTTAAAGACGAGGAAAATAATTCGCTCAACAATAATGGCGATGGTGGCAACCGATGTAACCAGATTGACATACATAAAAAATCCACCCTCTTCAAAGAATGCCTTAATTGAACTAAACATACCTAAATATCCTCCTTCATAAAACTTCTGGGTTATTCTTTATCTACCACATTCGTGATATTATCAATAAATGATTCATTAACAATCATATCGTCCATTGTAAATTTTGACCTCGGCAGAAAGAATACCGCCTGAGGTTTCTTTACCTCTCCCTTAATCTCAACATCTTTTATTCTGACCACCTTCTCAACTTTACTACCTGAAGAGCCCTTCTTCTCTTTTGGTTTTGATTTTGCATCCTCTGGTGTCCAGGATATCAGTATAAGGACTGCAATTATAAACGAGATAAATAATGTTTTTTTACTCTTCATCATCGATCTTGGCTCCCGATTTGGCGGGTTTTATCTAATCAGATACGTTA
>JBMFOP010000123.1:0-6958 GCA_049969675.1 Myxococcota bacterium
GTCTCCTATAATACTTTGTAAAAGTCATTCTCAGGAAATATCATTAAAATTTTGCTTTACTAATTGCGAGGAGTTGTATTTTTCACCAACCACAGAGTGGTTTGTTTCACCAATTAAAATTTTCCTACGACAACGAAAAGTATGTCAAAAAGATAATTCCTGTTGAGGGATGTTATGGTAGAAGGAGTGTATATTTACAGAGAGCCTGCTTTCAGGGTTTTGTTTGTCAAAATAATTTTACCTGCCGAGGCTCCCATATGAATAAAATTTATTTGGGACAGGTGTGAGATATAAAAGAGTTTAATTGTTGAGTTAGAATTATTGAAATCTTTTAAAAATATGATAAATTCCCTTTCTGGAAAGGATGGGAGTGTATGAATTTAAAACTATCGGTAATTTTATTAATTCTGGGTCTTTTAGCGTGTCTGCCGAAAGTCTATTTCAATCAGTCATTCTCCTCTCAGGAGAGGCTGCCGATCACAAAAGATGGATATATTGCACTCCCAGATGGGGAGAGCTTTGATGCCTCTCTAATTCTGGAAGAAGAGAAGATTACTCCGCGTGATATAAGTATTATTAAGGTTCACGGGACATTCCTGATTGTATCGGACGGCTTTAAGAATCTATGGGCAATATTCCCAACCTCAGGGGATAAAGGTAAAGTCAAGAGGATAAGTTTCTTAAAGGAGAATGAGAAGTTCTCGAATCCTCAATTTGAGGTCTCATCAAAGACAAGGTGTATTATCCTGAAGTTTGACACAGAGGAGGGACAAAAAGCGGTCTTTATTGATAAAGATGGGGATGTAGAAGAGAAGAGGTGCGATGATGATTAAAAATATCTTTTTATGTCTCCTTGTCTCTCTATCTGTCTTCTTATTTAGTATATTTCTGTATGCGCAGGAATCAGAAGGGACACAGAGTCTGGATGATTTTATGAAGAAGGCAGCTGAGGCAGAGAAGATGGAGGATTGTGAGACCGCTTATAATCTATATAATTCAGCCCTCGGGGAGGTTGAACTGCTGGATGCAGAGAAGTATAAGAATAAGATTAAGGAACTTCGCTCTATAATCACTACAAAACTCTATAGACTTGAAGCCTGTTATAAAGCCTGTAACCCCTCTGAGAGACAGAAGGCATTATTCGAAAGGGCCAGGGCATTATCTGAGGAGGGGCAGAAGAAGAGAATGGTTCAGATCTTAAGAAGGATGCTTGTGGGGAAGAATGAGAAGTGTGCCTTCTGGAAGAAGGTTCGTTCATTTCTAAATACAGTTCCGGGTGAGGAGAATATCAATGAGAATGCTGACCCCTGCGAGGTCTCAGAGGATATAAGGAATGAAATGAATACTGCAAGGGAGGAGGTAAAGAGACTCAAACAGGAGATAACAAAGTATACAAACCTCAAAAAAGGTGAGTTCTCAAAGAAGGTAGACCAGATGGTGGAGTTCTTTCGTTCTATTGAGGAGTCGAGGCTCAAGATATACCAGTTGAGAGAGGAGTTTATGGATTGTGATGAGGTATATAAGAGCCTTGCAGATGATTCAAATGAGTTGAAATCAATGTATGAACAGACAAAGGATATAATAGTCTCGGGTTATAAAGGGCTTGTATCACAGATGGCTGCAAATGTGTCAAAGCTGAAAAAACAACTCAAACTCAAGGATGAAGAGCTTGGTAAGATGAAGGATGAATATACAAAACTCAAGACTAAATTTGATGAGCTCTCTCAATTCAATGAGCAGGTCTTTAATGACCTCTTTGCCCTCGCAAATATTGAGAGTCTTAAACCCTCGGCAGAGATGGAAGGGAAGGAGATATCTTCGGTCTTTGAGAATGTAAATGAGATTATTAAAGACCAGAAAAAAGTCCTTGAAGTAATGAAACAGAAGTATCCAGAGTATTTTGAGAATGGTGTAAATATTGAGGCACTTAAGAGAAAACAATTTGTGGTGGAGAAGATGTCACAGATGCTTGCCCGCTTTAAGGACACCCCGCAGGGGCAGACCATCGGATTTAATAAGACACTTGATGAGCTGAATGCAACACAAAAGATGATGGATTCAATCATTAAAAATGCAAAGGTGAAGGATGAATCAACTCCATCCGCAGATAATTCTAAATTACTGATAATTCTTATTGTAGCGCTCTTCATCGTCGGGATTGTGGCGATCGTGAGCGGCATTATTCTAATGAAGAGGAAGAAGGAGAATACAGATGTATGACGACGAAGAGAGAGAGCGTCCGTCCTGGAGAGAGATAGATAAGAAGAAGGACAGGTCACGATTCGTACGGGAAGAGAAACCTCAAAATCAGAGCAGGAAGAGCCGTGCAATCGTGGTAAATTATAAACATAAATTAAAAGAGGCTTTCAAAAGTGGAAAGGTGGCTGAGGCGGTGGATAAATTGGAGGGAGATACCCCTGAGAAGAAGGCGAGGCGCGAGAATCTGAAGATACTTGCAACTACCGAGGATATTGGGAAGTTCTCAAAAGCCCTGAAATGGTATCTCTCCCAGAATTATAAGGATATGGACGCCGATATCTTTAATAGGACACTTGATTTTGAGAATGAGGGGCTTATTATAGAAGTGCTTGAGGCATTAAAGGTAAAGGAGAATCTTAAGGAGATATTGATGCAAAAGAATATTGTTGAAAAGCTCAATCTCCTGCAGATGACCGGGAAAAGTCTTACATTAAAATATCTTATTAAAGAGCTCCTTTCTAAGAGTGTATAGAAGATGGCATCAATAGTTCTTACAGGTGGTTATGACAAAGGTACCTCATTCAAACTGGGGGAGGGGAAGAATATTATCGGACGGGCGCCGGATGCAAACATCAGGCTAAAGGACCCCTGGATTTCCAGAAATCACGCAGAGATTACTGTAACCTCTGACGGTAAGTTCTTCATTGAGGATCTGGCCTCTGTAAATGGCACATATCTTAATGGACATAGAATATCAAGAGGTGAGTTAAGGCACAGAGACAATATATATTTTGGCAGGACACCTGCGATATTTCTGGTGAGTGAGCTTGCCGATACGGATGAGGCGAGCGCACAGAATCTACTTTCAAGTAAGGATACTACCCTCAGAAATATCAAAGACTTTCAGAGAGAGGCACCGCAGGCACTCGGAGAGGGCCTTGGCATTCTATCTGAGATAGGTAAGTATCTGATACAGGGATACGAGTTTGAGGATGTCCTCTCAAAGATTGCAGAGATAGTGGTGAGGACAATTAAGGCGGATAAATGCTTTATCTTTACTATTGGGGTGCAGGGAGAACTTGAATTAAAGGTCGCAAAATATCTGGATGGCAGGACTGTTGAAAATCATGAGTATTCCCGAACTATAATAAATACTGCACTCAATGACAGGCTCTCTATCCTTACAATTAATGCACAGGAGGACCTCAGATTCAGGGAGAGCAGGTCTATCATAGCACACTCCATTACCTCTGCGATATGTGTCCCACTCTGGCTGGAGGATAGAGTTCTGGGCGTTATTTATATGGAATCCAATATCCTTGTGAGGCCTTTTAAGAAGTCGGATCTGGACCTCGTAACAGTAATAGGTTATCAGATAGCTCTCGCAATTGAGGAGTATAGATTGAGGCTCAGGATTCAGGAGGAGGAGAAGAAGAGGATGAGGCTGGTCAGACACTTCTCTCCCGATGTCTCAAAGATGCTACTTGAAGAGGAGTCTATACAGGACAATCCGTTGAGTCCATCTGTTAAATATGTGACTATACTCTTTGCAGATATTGTGAACTTTACTCCTATGGCTGAGAAGATGGACCCTATTGAACTGGCGGAGTTTCTAAACACCTATTTCAGGCTTACTTCTGATGCCATATTTCTGGAGAATGGCACACTTGATAAATTTATTGGTGATGCAGTAATGGCATTATTTGGCGCGCCTTATACGCGTGAGGATGATGCTGTAAGGGCGATCAAGGCAGCCCTCAGAATATATAGAGGGCTTGAACTGTATAACTCAAAGGCACCAGAAGACAGGAAGATAAATATCAGAATTGGTATCAATAGCGGAAATGTGATAGCCGGTAATTTCGGCTCTATGGAACGAATGGAATATACAGTCCTGGGAGATACGGTCAATGTGGCTGCACGCATTCAGGCCTCCTGTGAACCCGGACAGATCCTCATTGGATATGAGACCTTCAAGCAGGTTCAGGGGAGATTTATGTTTAGATATCTGGGGGAGAGGGCACTCAAAGGGAAATCGGAGGCAATTCCAATCTATGAGGTCCTCTGGAAGATGCCAAAGTCCCTTGATGGCGTTATTATGCCGGGTTCAAGCCAGATTACATAAAAATTTATTTTGACAAACATCTTTTAACCTAAAAATTAGAGGGTATATCATAGACTCACATAAGGGCCATATAAGAAATATCTTCTAATATGTTGAAGTCACAAAAGTATGGTGAAAAAGACATTAATATCACATCATTCCAGAATAATTTTTTTGATATGGAGGCCCCAACAGGGTAAGATTATTTTATAAAACAAAAACACTGAAAGGAGGCTCCTATGAATAAACACCCCGCCCCCCTCTACAGGAGGGGAATGCAGTATTTTTGGACAGATCTATGATTGGCGTAAGCAAATTCTAAGAGATATTTTCAAAGAATGACTTTTACAGGATAGTATAAAAGACAAAGGCTGATAAGGAGGCATAGGAATTTAGTCTTTGGGGGCAATTTGTAGCGATGTTATTTTGCCAATTAGGGCTGGCTCATTCCATAAGGGGGATAACAGTAGGGCTTTAAAGATATCTTAATATAGAGAGTTTTGGACGGATATGAAAAGAAATAAGTTTGCAAACCTAATCTGATAAGAATTATTTCCTTTATATGCTGAATAAGGATATATGGATGAGTAAGGATGCTCTATTTCCCATAATATTGTTTGATAATGTTCTTTACCTGTTCGGCGTCGGAGGCGTTGGGCATGACCTCAATATACTTTTCATAATTCTTTACTGCGAGGTCGGGTTGCCCGAGTTTTGCGTAGGTGGTGCCGAGCCCTCTATATGCAAGTCCAAAGCCCGGGTCCGCTGCAATAGCCATTGCATATTCGTCGCGTGCCTGTTCGTATTTGCTCTCCATAAAATACTGATTGCCCTTCTTATAATGTTCAAGGGCAGATTTCTTTGCCTTGATTGGAATCTTTGAACCTTTTGAACCTGTTGCCTCATTTTTTGTCTGTGAATCCTCTTTCTTCTCTACATTTTTGGATGAAGAGTTGTTTATTGGGGGGATTGTGCCGAGGGACGGTGTGCTCTTGAGGTCCTTTATAAAATCGGTCCTGGATGAACTTACCACGATCTGATAGTAGATAAAACCGGCGATCAGGGCAAGGACAATCAGGGAGATGGCTGGGATCGTGATAGAGATCTTCTTTCTTTCATATGAAGGCGTAGTGAGCAGTATTACATCCTTCTTTTCTGATGTCCCTACATTCAAAGATGTTTCTTCTGCCTTCTCCGCTTTTACTTCTTCTCTGGCTATTGCCGATTCATTGGAAGGAAGTGGGGGAGACGGTTCTTTCACCAGTTCTATCTTCTCTTCCAGAATAGGAGGGGATGGCAATGGTGGTTGAGAGACAGGCCTATCTGGTTGATGCTCTGACATAACGAGAGATGAATCTATCTGAATGTTACTTGAGGCAGATATGTAGCCAGACTGAAAAGATGTAGAGGTAGGTGGAATAGGTGGTGGCGTATTAGAGGGAATCGGAGGTGGAATATTTAACGGGATTGGAGGTGGTGCTATATCTTGAACTGCTGGCACAGGTGGAGGTTTGGCTGTACTGTCATACCATACCTCTTCTGGTTTTGAAAAGAGTTGCTCTCTCTTCTTTAAGACCTCCTCCTCCGATTGATTGAGCTCAAACTCAGGCACAATGTCTTCACTGAAGAGTTGTAGCTGAGATGATGGCGATTTGTTCTCCTGTGGAATTTGAGGGGAATTGATATTTTGAATAGGTAGAGGAACTGGTGGCGAAACTTTAACTGGTGGGGTGGATTGGTTCTGTTGAGGTGATATTATCTCCTGTGGAGCAGGAATGGAAACTGGATTGGGTATTGTTTGAGGGGCACTCTCTGTGACCTCTTCAGCAGGTGCCAATACACCCTTACATTTAGGGCAGAAGAGCCTTGCATTCTTTGGAAGGGATTTTATTGAAAGATTGAGCTCAAAGTTACAGCTCGCGCATCTCAACTTCATATGAGTAATTCTACTTATTTATTTGAGTAATTCAATTAAAAAAATATAACATTTTCTCAATGATGAAATTAAAAATCTTATCCCCGCTGTCCAGAATAATCTGCTTTGAGAAGATATAATGAAGGCGTGGTGGATGGAGATATGATAAAATAACGACCTATTTTAAGGAGGTGCACCATGCATTATTTAGGAGTTGGTTATCACAAAAGATTTAATTATCGCACACTTATGGATGAGAAAGGAGAGGTTGTCAAACGAGGCAAGGTGTACAATAACAAAGAGGATTTAAAGAGGTTTGTAAGTCTTGTTTAAGGGGAGGCGAACACATATTTACGCGAACACATATTTTGGGCGAACAGGTAGGGGCAGACCTGTATGTCTGCCCCAATGTATCGGGCGAACACATAGATTCGCCCCTACATATTATAATTTTTTTGAATTTGACTTATTTATACCCATATGAGATATTTACAGAAGGCTCAGAGGTAAATATATGAAGAAACTCCCAATCGCAATCCAGAGTTTTAAGAAAATCAGGTCTGATGATTATATCTACATTGATAAGACTGAGCATATTTACAACCTAACAAAAGAGAATGGATATTACTTCCTATCCCGACCGAGGAGGTTTGGGAAGTCTCTATTGATAGATACAATCCACCAGCTCTTTGAAGGTAGAGAGGAGTTATTTGAGGGATTATTCATTTACAACAGATGGG
>JBMFOP010000124.1:0-6936 GCA_049969675.1 Myxococcota bacterium
ATCTATGATTGGCGTAAGCAAATTCTACAGATATTTTCAAAAAATGATTTTTACAGGGCAGTCTATGAGACGAAGGCTGATAAAGGAGCAAATAGATTTATTTGGTGTAAGCAGTTTGTAGCGATGCTATTTTGTCTATTAGGGCTGGCTCATTCATTGAGGGAATTTTGCCTATAAATTAAGTAGAATAGAGGTGTGAGATGGCGCAAAGTGCCTCTTACAAATCGTCTTGAATTTGGAGCAACGACATTGGCGAGGATATACAAAGACTTGTGACGGATAGAGGTATTCTTTTAAGTCAATAAAGCAATTTGTGGGGAAAACGGCAAATGCAGTAATGACTTAGAGCCAGACAGCAGTGATTCTGAAAGTGTTGAAATGAAGTCAAACAGGGTTCAGATTATTAATTGAAATGACACATTGTTAATCCATCATTTTGCGAGCCCATCCCTTTCTTAAAAATTTCCAGTATAAATTTCACCCCAGAATCATATTCGGACTGTTTAAAGCCACTTATAATTTTACCAAATTCCCCAGAACCTGTTATAGTATATTTCGTGATCAATTCATTGTTTGCACTCAATTTATATAGGATTGGATAGAAGATGTTTATATGTTTAGATTGACATCTATCTCTTACCTGAATGGATATTAATTCTGATTTCCACGGGATATTAAATCCCTTGGATTTTGTAATCGCAACTTCTACGCAAAATAAACAGAAGATTTTTTATGGATTTCGGTGTTGGCTATGCCGAATTAGGTTTAGAGAAGATGTTTACAAACAAGATTTTAAAAATATTTGGGGATATTGCCAGAGAGAAAGAGAGAACTTGACAAGTAAAATAAATGTAGATAGTATTATTGAGAAAAGGATTTGCTTTTATCTACAATGTCTGTTGATTTTCTAAACGAATTAAAAAATACATTTTTATCAGCGATAAAAGATGAGATTCTTATCTGCAATATGTTTGAAAATTTAAAATGTTCTGTAGCCATTTATGAGGTAGATGAAGGTAAGAATGAATTTAAACTTATTTCAATCAATAAATATGCAGCGGAAAGGGATATTACCTTTTCTGGCAGTGTTATAGGTAAGAGATTGAATGAGTTATATTCAGGGTTATCTCTAATTGCAATAAATTCTGCATTTAAGAGGGCGTGGGAATCAAAGCAATGCGAGAAGCTGACTTTATTTCTGAACCAGAGAGAGTGTAAAGGGTGGAGATATTGTTTAATATTACCAATAACATCGGGTAGAATATTGAATATTATAGATGATATTCCAGATATCGCAAAACTATTATCAGAGTTGTGCGAGAATGAAAAAAAGATCAGGGCAGCAGAGGAGGAGAGTCGGTTGTCAAAGGAAAAATTGGAGAATTTCTTAGTACATCTACAATCTGAAAAATGGCAAAGGTGAGAAGAATAATACCTGCATTATTGAATGTAATGAACCTAAATCTGTAAACGAAGATAAAAGGGATAAATATAGATGAAAAAAGCAGAATAATGTCTAATCTTAAAAGAAAATATGAGTTTATAAATAACTTTAGACAGAAAATGGTAAGGGTAGCCTCACATGATTTGAAATCACCACTCTCCACAATGGAGGGATATGTAAATCTCCTGCTTGAAGGGTATTATGGCGAGATTCCAACCAGGCTGAATGAGATATTAAATAAAATCGCAGATAAGATGAAAGATATGAGGGAATTGATTGAAGATATATTGGATGTAGCCTCTATAGAAAAAGAGGGATTGAACAGAGAATTAGATATAATAGACCCAACACCGATTATTAATGAATTATATAAAGATAATAAAATAATTGCTGAAAGGAATAAAATAGAAATTTCAATTGAATGCCCTGAGGCTATCCCTCCTGTTTTATCAAATAGGCTCAGATTTATCCAAATAATGCAAAACCTCATCTCAAATGCACTAAAATTTACCCCTGAAGGTGGAACAATAAAACTAAAGGTCATTCCTCGCGAGGTGGATATATTATTTGTAATTTCTGACTCCGGTTCTGGAATTCCAGCAGAGGACATACCTTATATCTTTGAAGAGTTCTATAGAGTCGGAACTGTAAAGAGGAAAGTTAAAGGTAGCGGCCTTGGTCTATATATAGTAAAGACGATCATTGATGCTCAGGGTGGAAAGATCTGGGTGGAGAGTACAGTTGGGAAAGGGACTACATTTTACTTTACTCTAAGAAAACCAATTTTATGACTTCTGCTTCTGCACCTTTATAGCACAATATGGTCCACACATAGTGCAGACATCCTCCTCCTCTCTTGGGAGGGCTTTATCTCTAAAGAGTTTAGCCTTTTTAGGGTCAATGGCATATCTGTACATCTTCTCCCAGTCAAGATTTGCCCTTGCCTTTGACATCTCTATATCCTGCTCAATGGTGCCAGGGATACCTTTGGCAATATCCGCAGCGTGTGCCGCTATCTTTGAGGCGATCACTCCCTCTCTTACATCATCCACATCAGGGAGTTTGAGGTGCTCTGCTGGCGTCACATAGCACAAAAAGTCTGCCCCATAATATCCTGCGAGTGCACCACCAATGGCAGATACTATATGGTCATATCCCGGGGCACAGTCCGTAACAAGTGGGCCAAGCACATAGAACGGTGCATTGTGACAGAGTTCCTTCTGAATCCTGATATTGGTCTCAATCTGGTTGAGCGGGACATGTCCCGGTCCTTCTATCATCACCTGAACACCCTTTTCAAGGGCTCGCTGCTGCAGTTCACCAAGTATAATAAGTTCATATATCTGAGCCCTATCTGTGGCATCTACAATCGCACCCGGTCTGAAGCCATCTCCAAGAGACAAGACCACATCAAACTCCAGAGCTATCTTTAATACATCATCAAACCTCTCGTAGAGCGGATTTTCCCTTTTGTTGTACTTCATCCACTCTATTAACAATGCACCACCACGAGAGACCACATCAAGAATCCTCCCTTCTCTCTTCATCTTACTATAGGTCTCAAGGGTGACTCCACAGTGCACCGTCATAAAATCTACACCAAGCCGCGCCTGTTCATATATCACATCAAAGATTTCATTTGCATCCATCTTTAAAAACGATTTCTTCTTCTCATAGGATGATGCCGCAACATCGTAAATCGGGACAGTCCCCAAAGGGAGGTCAACTGCCTCAAGCATCCGCTTCCTGATCTCTCTAATATTCCTACCGGTGGATAGGTCCATTATTGCATCAGCCCCAGCATCTCTTGCCACCAATGCCTTATTTATCTCAATATCCAGGTTCTCAATATCTCTTGAAGAGCCAACATTGGCATTTATCTTCGTCCTGAGACCCTTTCCAATCGCAAGTGGCTTTATATTCTTTCTGTTCCTGTTCTTTACTATGACAATCTCACCTCTTAAAAATCTCTCTGTCAATAATTCTCTGCCAATCCGCTCATTTTCAAGAATGCCATCAATTATCTCCTTCCCCCTGCCCATCCTCACATCGTTTAATAGACTCATAAATTACATCTCCTTAAAAAGTCCCATTCAAGATTTGCTCTTTTGAAATAATTTGTCAACTCAAAATTTTGGTTTCATTTAAAAAACATACTTATTCCAACAACGATTATGAATGTAGCAAAGATTCTCCTCATCCATTCATCAGGTATATTGATTGCAAGCAATGATCCGAGAAATGCCCCTATAAAGAGACCAAGTCCGATAATAAGACCGGTCTTTATATCTGCATTCCCAGCCCTCACATAAGTAATAACTCCCAACAATTGAACAGGTAAAAGTAGAGCGACAAGCGAAGTCCCCTGTGCAAGATGTTGATTAAATTTCAAAAAATATACAAGGGCTGGCACGATTATCAGTGCCCCACCACCCCCCATAAGACCAATTATAGTCCCAGAGGTAAGACCAATAAATAATGGTATTAAAAAATTTATCATATAACAGACTCCTTTTTAATGTTAAAACACGATATTGTATCTATAAAAAAAGCCCCATTAAGGGGCGATTGTTATTAATGGTAGCGGGGACTGGATTTGAACCAGTGACCTTCGGGTTATGAGCCCGACGAGCTACCGGACTGCTCCACCCCGCAACAAGGGATATATTATATTACACACAAAAATCAGAATGTCAAGCGGCAATTCCCAAATTTATTTTTTATCTCCTGTCTCCGTAATTTTGATATTCTTCTTCGTCTCATCAAATCTGACCTTAAGTTCACCTATCCTCATCCGCACTTCAATGAGCCTCTTTCTGATAATCTGTAATCTTGAGATGTTCTTTTCAGGTCTATCCATCAATTTGACCTTTGGGTCCAGAGCCAGAGGGGTCTTCTAAATCGCCTTCAGATTCGCCCTCTCTATTTTGAAATCTCCTTTTTAAGAAGAGAAAATCAGACCTTTTATTTATAGCCCTATCAAGTATAATTGTAAGCCTCTTCCCAAACTGATTCATAGAGAGAACCGGTACTTTCTCAATAATATCAAGCGATTCCAGCGGCTCATCCATCCCCTGTCTGATACAGAATATATTTCTCCCCTCAGTTGGTCACTTATCCTGAACCCACAAACACGATAAAATCTCTTCCCCTTTTCTGATGGTTACCCTATATGGGAACTTTGGATTATAAGTTGCTTCAAGGATAAAGAATGTATCTGTCACTTCTTATCCCACCTCTTATCTATCCCATTTATTCTCGGCTCTAAGTTTAGAGACTAAATCTTTTGCAGTCTCTTTGAGCTTTACATAATCCGTCTTTGCAACCCTATTTAAGGGGAGTTCTCCGGGTTTTAGGATAACCACATAGGAGGGTCTTGAATATGATGCTATATCTGTGCAGGCATTCTGGACATCACTTTCGGAGATATGAATCCCCTCCTTTGCCTCTACAAATGCAATAATCGCCTCAGAATAGATTGCATGCTCTGCACCTACACAGGCAACAGCAGATATCTTATCCTTTAATTTCTCCATAATATGATTCTCTATATCCTCTGGATAGACCTGATACCCTTTTGGTTTAATTACCAATTTTGCCCTTCCTGCAAAGTGCAGTCCTTTCTCATCATAATACCCCAGATCACCGGTATAGCAGACCCCGTCCTTTGAAATAGTCTTTCTGGTGCTCTCCTCATCTCCCAGATATCCGAGAAATATCTGGGGGCCTGAAAAACAGATCTCTCCGACTTCGCCGGGCCCTTTCAAATCACCTGCACTGCCATCAGCCTTCATCTGCTCCCTTATTGATATTGGTGTAATTGGCATATCATAACCTATTCCCTGAGCAAGTTCATCCACATCTGCATTCGCATCGGTATATGTACAGAAACCCGCGGTCTCTGTCAGCCCAAGCCCTGTCCCTATCCTCGGTGCCATCTCCTTCATCTTCACAAGAAACTCTTTTGATACTGCCTGCCCTCCATAAATGGCGAATCTGAGTGAAGAGAGATTCGTCTCCTTGTACTTTGAGAGTCTCCACTCCATATTGTAAAGTGCTGGAATCTGTCCTAAAATAGTAACTTTATATCTCTCAATGGCATCCAGACTCTTTGCGGCATCAAAGATATGCAATATCACCGCCTTTGCACCGGTATATATCGTAGTGATCAGTTGTTCGGTCACACAACCTACATGTGAAGGAGGAAGATTGACAAGCATCACATCCTTCTCTGTCATTTCAAATGCCACTCTAAGGCCTATGTTTTGAATAAGGATATTCTCATGACAGATAAGAGCTGGCTTTGGAGAGCCAGTTGAGCCAGTAGTAAAGATAATAAGGCACGGGTCCCTCTTATCCACCTCCCCCCTTGCCCTTTTTACACTTCCAGTTAAGAGGGATTTTATATATTGCCATTTAATATCCTTCACAAAATCCTTGATGGATACCGCCCCTTTTATTGGCTCCCCCTCTCTTATAAACTCTACCCAGTGCTTAATATATGGACATTCGGGCATAATCTCCTCCGTCATCTTAGAAAAGTCCATAAGTGGGGTCTTCCCCAAAAAAAAGTAGATAGATGGCTTTATCTTATCAAGTGAATACTTTATCTCCTTCTTCCTGAGCCTCAGATCCAGCGGTGCAATTATCGCCCCTATCTTAAAACAGGCAAACATCAGATATATATGCTCCTTCAAAAGCGGTAGACTGGTCGCCACAATATCCCCCTTTTTGATCCCTATTGATAGAAGTTTTGCCGCAAAGGCATTTACAGAGGTATTAAATCTCTTCCAGCTCACTATCTCCTCTGTGTTGTACTCTATGATCGCAGTCTCATCAGGCATTTTCTTTGCGTGAATCTCCACATAGTCGGCAATATTCGGCTTCAGATTTGAATATAATCCCTTCACAATCTCATCTTTTCTCTTATCCTTCATAAAAATTCACCTCCATAGACTTGGAAGTTGATATAGCCCAACTCCCACAAAAATCCAAACTAAAAAATCTGATTTTTTACCCAGGCAACCAACCTAAATATCTATTAGAGTTACATTGAAAAACATCAGTATTGTCCCACAATCGTGCACAATGGGCGAAAGGTAACAAAATCAAATACAAAAGGGCCTCAAAGATAATTTCATTGTACAATGATGGTTAAAGAAATATCAACGATAAGTTTGGCGATTAAATAGACTATTATTTGTGCACATAAAATACAACCTGTAATATCTTGAATAGTTTAGTGTAGCCTCGTAGCGCAATGCATAAATTTTAATAGGACATCACATCTGTCCAAAATAAATTTTCTTGATATGGAGGTCTCGGTAGGGCAAGACTATTTTGTCAAACGAAAACCCTGAGAGGAAGATTCCTATAAGTAAGTATAGCAGTATACTCGGACAAACCTATGATTGGAGTAAGCAAGTTTTTAATTGGAACAAGAAAATCTCTGGTTGGTGAAGCAAATTCTACAGATATTTTATAAGGCGGAG
>JBMFOP010000125.1:0-6704 GCA_049969675.1 Myxococcota bacterium
ATATACATAGTAGGGATAGAATTTTCAAAGGAGGAGAGGAATATAGTGAGATTTGATTGGGAGAAGGTGGGAGATTAAATTTACTCTATTTTTCTATCTTCATCTCACTATCATAACTTCCAGTCCATAGTCCATAAACTATAATCAATTTTTATACTTCATCATACATTTTATGAAAACTTTGGTGATTAAGTAGGTCTGGTTTCATCTATGCCGAATTGTGTCGTTATTTTATAATACTTTCGTGCACCACTCCTTAATTTTTATAAAGTTTCTAATTAGTATTGTGAGTATGGCAATAGTTATTTAGTATTTCAGGAGAAATTGTAATTATTATTTGACCAAAGGAAGTATTTTGTATATTAAATAAATATAGTGTTGTTATGGACCTTATAGTTGTTTCAAAATCTCGGGAACATATATTTAGAAAAGAGAGTTGTAAAAGTGGACACATTCCCAATAGGGGTTGATATCCACTATTTGTCATCTGTTCGTGATAATCCAGAGTCAAGAGATCTCTATCTTCAGATAAGGGAGAATTTCTCCGGTAAAAAAATTATTCTGTCAGTTGACAGACTTGATTACACAAAAGGGATATATAACAGGCTGCTTGCATACGAGAGATTTTTGGAAGAGAATAGAGATTGGGCAGGCAAAGTAGTTTTGTATATTGTTGTAGTTCCTTCCAGAACAGATGTTGAACATTATCAGAAGATGAAAAGGTGGATAGATGAACTGGTTGGGAGGATTAATGGTAAATTTGGTAGTTCTGATTGGGTGCCTGTAATATATCATTATAAATTTTTGAAGCCCGAGCATTTAGTAGGATTATATAATTCGACTGATATAGCTCTTGTAACACCAATAAGGGATGGGATGAATCTGGTGGCTAAGGAATATATTGCATCTCGTTCTGATAATACAGGTGTCCTCATCTTGAGTGAAATGGCTGGTGCTTCTCATGAATTGGGGGAAGCAATTATTGTAAATCCAAATAATATTGAAGAGATGGTGGAAGCAATCAGGAAAGCACTTGAGATGCCAGTTGAAGAACAGCAGAGAAGGGTCTTAAGGATGAAGTGGAGAGTAAATAGATATAATGTGTTTCGCTGGGGAGAGGATTTTGTAAAAAGTTTAATAGATATAAGTGAGTTTCAACAGAAGATTAGCAGAACGATGTATATAATGCACAGGCAGAGTATCCTGACCGATTATAAGAATGGCAGGAAGAGAGTCATCTTTTTAGATTATGATGGAACACTTGTCCCATTCGTTACAAATCCAGATAATATTACGCCAGATAAAGAATTACTTGATATAATCACAAAACTCTCGGTCCAAAAAAATACATCACTTTATATTATAAGTGGAAGGCCCCGGCATATCCTTGATATATAGTTTTGCATACTACTGTTTCAATACTGATTGTACTAATAGTATCAATTGTCGCGACATTGTTTTTATCACGGCTTATTCATTTAATAGAACATAGTGTAAAATTTACACCAATAATATTACTCATAATATTAATCTATACAATTTTAAAATACTATTATATTCCTGCTCTAATTTTTATATTAATATTTGGTCTGATATTAAATAATATTGGCAACTTTAAGAATACGAGGATTAGAAAAATACTGGATATAGATAAGATTTCAGAAGAGCTTGAGAAGTTTAAGAATATAATCTTTGAGGTTATTTTTTGATTCGTTCATTCTTTTTTATCCTGTTTGGTTATTCATTAAAGATATATGATATTATAGATTTTAATTCAATCTTGATTTCAATCCTCTGTATAGCATTGATATATGGTTTGAGGTATTTACATTTGACTTTATTCAGGCTACCCATAAATGAGTTATGGTATGTAGCACCACGTGGACTAATCACGATATTGCTATTTATTTCAATACCGGGGATGTACAGATTGAGCTTTATTAATAGCGCAGTTATTGTGCAGGTCATTGTTTTTACAATAGTAATACTCACAGTGGGCAATGTTAGACATAAGACATTATCTCATACGGCTTCCAATTATAAATCAGATGTAGATTGATCTCTATATTTCTTCCTTAAAGGGATTATATAATTGAGCCTCAGTGGAATATAAATTGGACAGCGAGATGAGAATTGAGAGTGAAAAGGGAAGAGTCAAAACTGATTGTGAAATTGTTATATAACAGATTCAGAAGCAAGATTTTTTCAATAGTCATCCTGAAAAGCAGTAATGGAATATAAAATTATTCTCCGCCCTCTGTGTCAATACTTTCAAGTTTTAATGCAACTGGTTTATATTCAAAATCTGTGGGTTTTACAAATTCCAATACTTTCTCATATGTATCTTTTATGTTGAGCTTTTTGAATATCAAATCAAATTTTGCCTCCAATTCTGATGCGAGTCTCTGTTTGATATCTTCCGGAAGTGCCCAGATCTCCTTCTTGAATGCCCCAAAGACTTTCTTTCTGGTTTTATAATAAAATTGCTCGTCAGTCATATCTGGTTTTCTCTCGTCTTTTGCATTTTTATCAAGCCATCTATACATCTCATCCCTTAATTCTTTTGGAAAGTTTGGAGAATCAAGCAGTATATTCTGAAATCCTGTTGCGAGATGAACCTCCGCTGTATGATGTTGAGGGAATTTGTCAAAGGCATCTTCAGGAAGGGTAGATGCACCGTGCTGAACTGTGCCGGCTATTCCGTATTGTTCCCTTCCTATCTTGGAGATGGTCTCAAGAACTGAGAAGTCAAGGTTTACTTTTGCAATTGAGCCATCTGGAAGGACGACACCGCCGTGAGATGTCCCGGTCTGAACAGATATCTTTGAAATCCCCGCATAGTCCTTACCTTTGGATACAAGGTGTTTTAGGTAACCCTTCATAAAGGCGTGAAACTCCTCGGGAGTAGAATTCTTTGTTCCTACCTCTCCTATCTCTCCACCTATAGATATTGTAACATCCGCCGGCTCTTTCTCTCTTATATATGCCGTCATATCAGCGCATATCTCATAATTGTCTCTCTGCTGCTCCTCAAGTGACTCTTTTGAAAGGTCAACAATCGTTGAGGAGTCAATGTCAATATTTAAAAAGCCACCTGCAATAGCCTCATCAATCAGTTTCTTTAATGCCTCAATCTCTTTGTTTGGATCCTCTTTGAATTTTTTTGCATTTATCTGGAAATGGTCTCCCTGAACAAAGATTGGTCCTTTGTAGTCTTCGGCAATCGCTGCTGCAAGAATTGTAGAACAATATTCTGAGGGACGTTGATTTGTATATCCCATCTCAGATTTTGCAATCTCAAATATAAAGGCACCTGCATTTATCTTTCTGGCTGACCTGATTAATGCCCGTGCAGTATCATATGTAAAGCCCCTGATATTTACCGCCGGAACAGTAAATCCAGATACCTGCCCTTTCCCCATTGCCATATAGAGGTTATGAATTGAGGAGGGTCTTGACCCGAATATTTTTGCAATCTGAAATATTGTGTAAATTGCATACTCTTTTAACTGCGGATTCTCAGAAAGAGTAGAGGTCTCAACCAGCTCCTTCAGGACATTATTCCTGAATCCATTAATGTCCACTATACTTAATATTCTATCCTTATCTATCTTACAGAACTCTTTGATTGCTGAATTCAATTGCGTCTTGCTGGTAAACATATTATCCTCCTTGCGATAGAGTGTTCTGGTAATATAGGAGATAATAGGAGATATTTCAACAATTATTTTAACCTTTTTGTCGGTTGAGGCGTCTAATGGTTGTGAAGGATGTAAGAGATGAAAAAGGACAGTCAGGTTATCAGGATTCAGATGATAGAGAGCTCATACGGCTCTTTTCTAAAGGTGATAGAGGGGCTTTTGATGAGTTTTATAAGAGATATTATTTTGGTCTCGTGAGGTTTGTTATGTCTTATTGTAACGACAGAACTCTTGCTGAGGATGTGGTTCAGGATATCTTCCTCAAACTGATGGATTTCAGAATAAGGCTCGGCTTTGTGAAGAATATAAAGGGGTATATCTATTCCGCGGTGATTAATAGATGTAGAGATATTTTAAGGCAGAGAAGAGATTATTCACCTGTAGATGATGATAGAAATGAGGATTTTGCCACAGTTGATAAGGGTGATGAGATAGTAGATGCACGGATAGTAAATAGATTGGTTGAAAGATTGCCTCAGACGCAAAGGGAGGTACTGTTGCTCAGGATTAGTTCTAATCTGCCTTTTAAGGAGATCGCCGGGATCTTGAAGATTTCAGAAAACAGCGCAAAGGTCAATTACTTTTATGCGGTTACATCTTTAAGAAAGATGATAGGGGAGGAGAATATAAATGAATAATTACTGTGAAGATATTGAGGTAAAGATTGTAGATTATTTTGAATCTACAATGGATGATTCAGAGAGGTCAATCTTTCTTGAACATATTAATCTCTGTAAAAATTGTAAGGATAAATTTGTAGATTATGAAAAGGCTCAGAGTTTTATCAAGAATGACTTTAATCTTCTTATTGAACCAAAGGCTGATATCCTTTTTGAAAATATTAGCAGGGTTAGAGAGCGAAGAAGGGTCTTTTTTAGACTTGCTTTTGCTGTAGTTGCAATTTTTATTATAATCATCTCGGTACTTACATATTCCCATCTCTCATATCAGAGCAGAATCAAAGATGCAAAGGTATATGAGGTAAATATAGATTATTTTGTAGATATTGAGGAAGGGCTTTTGAATACGGACGAAGACACATTTGAGATTATCTCCCAGGCAATCTATGGAGATGATTTCAGAGAGTTTGAAGAGGTGCTTGAAGAGACAAGCATTATAAAACCATAGGAGGTGTATTATGAAAAAGATGTTTTTTGTGATTGGTATCCTGTTATTGGCATCAACCGCATTTGCATTTGATGAGGTGTTTATGATGCCACAGGATGGCCCTGAAGAGATTCTGCTCGCACTTGCCCCACAGGGGACGCCGCCACCACCGGCAGTGGATGAGGAAGGTAGACTTGAGAGGTTTCATAAATTCAGGCTTATGAAGCTCTCAGAGATGGCTGAGGAGGCTGGAGTTGATGACAAGACGGTATTGAAGATGTCCGAAATCTTCAAGAAGTATGACAAGCAGAGATTTGAACTCTTCAACGAAGGGAAGAAACTCAGAACTGAACTCAAAAGACTTATGGATGACAAGAGCGCCAGAAAGGAGGATATCAACAGGACAATTGATACATTCCTTGAGAACAGGACAAAGATTCAGAATCTGAAGACAGAGGAGATAAAGGAGATAAGGAAGCTTCTGACTCCCGAGCAGCAGGCTAAGATGATTCTCTATATGACCGATAGATTTGAGAAGGGGATGAAAAAGATGCAGAACTTTGGTCCAAAACACGGAATGGGCCCCGGTGGTGGTCCCGGAATGGGACCGCCGATGGGTGGTTGGTTTGATGATGCAGAATAGGATATGATTGCATTCCAATCGGAAGGAGGCATTATGCCTCCTTTTTTATTTTCCCCTCAATATTCTCAATGCCAGATTCTAATCTATCTGACGAATATCATTAAAGAAGTCTTCTCAATGTTTGAGACCACACCTGAAGGTCATTAGAATGCTGTTATAAGGGAGATGTAAGTTTCATATACTTCCCAAACTGACATATAGTTATAAATGCTTGACAAGATATAGTAAATTATTTATAAAAAGGCGTGCAGATTTTTTAAGGAAAGGAACTCTATATGAAAAAAGGAGTAATTTCAAAGTTTATTGAAAGACATTATTTGCATTTTAATGCGGCAACTCTTGCAGACGCTGCAAAAGCCTATAAAAGACATATTGATTTGGGTGGGAAGATGATGATTACTCTTGCCGGGGCTATGTCCACGGCTGAGCTTGGTATATCCCTTGCAGAGATGATAAGGAAGGATAAGGTTCATATAATCTCCTGCACCGGTGCAAATCTTGAAGAAGATGTTATGAATCTGGTTGCACATTCTCATTATAAAAGGGTTCCGGGTTATAGGTACTTTACAGCAGAGATGGAGAAGGAACTTCTGGATAATCATTATAATAGAGTTACTGACACCTGTATCCCTGAGGAAGAGGCATTTAGAAGACTTGAGAAGCATCTTATCAAGTACTGGTTAAAGGCGCAGAAGTTAAAGAAGAGATTCTTCCCCCATGAATATATGTATCAAATTTTGAGGAGTGGGGAATTAAAGAAATATTATGAGATTGACCCGAAGAACAGCTGGGTGCTGGCTGCTGCGGAGAAGAATTTACCTATTATTGTACCGGGATGGGAAGATTCTACAACAGGAAATATATTTGCTGCCCACTGCATCAAGAACGAATTGAACCCATCCATTATCAAATCTGGTATTGAGTATATGATATGGCTTGCTGATTGGTATAAGAAGAATTCAAAGGGGAAGGGGATTGGTTTCTTCCAGATTGGTGGAGGTATTGCAGGAGATTTCCCGATTTGTGTGGTTCCTATGATGCATCAGGACCTCGGGTGGAAAGATGTACCACTCTGGGCATATTTCTGTCAGATAAGTGATTCCACCACATCCTACGGTTCATATAGTGGTGCTGTTCCAAATGAGAAGATTACATGGGGGAAGCTCGGTGTGGATACCCCAAAATTTGTGATAGAGAGTGATGCTACAATAGTTGCTCCACTAATATTTGCGTATGTCTTAGGGTGGTAAGAG
>JBMFOP010000126.1:0-6605 GCA_049969675.1 Myxococcota bacterium
GTACGAGGCTTCGCTTCGTTCAGCCCTGTATCTAACCTTTTGTTTATAGTCCATAGTCCACAGTCAACAGTCCATAGTTTATAATCCATAGTGTCCTATTTATGGTAAATAACATTGAAAGGTATTTAAGTTGGACAGCATTTTAAGGGATAGTGAAGAGAGGGGGGTAACCTGATTTTGAAGATGTAGATTTGCCCATCCAGAATCCTTATTTTACAAATAGTTAATTCTTCAAGGCAGATTATTCTGGACAGCAGTGAGTTCATTAAGTTTATTAAATCTATAGGTCTATAGGGGTGAGTGAGGTAGATAGATTAAATAAAATGTTTGCTATTAAAATTTTTGACAGGTATAATTACTCCTTGCTCAGGGTATTATGAATAAAGAATCCGAGAATATTTATAGAATAAGATATCAGCGATCAGAGGAGGCCCCGCTCATAAAATATGAGGAGCTGCTGAATGCAGAGCAAATGAAGGTGGTCTTTTCAGAGCCCGGTCCCTCAATTGTTATCGCTGGTGCTGGCTCAGGTAAGACGAGGGTAATTACATACAGAGTGGCATATCTGTTAGATAGACTTAGAGTGAGAGATAGATTGATTCTTCTCACATTTACAAATAAGGCGGCAAAAGAGATGCTGAGTAGAGTTGGACAGATATTCCCAGGACATTATCAGATAGTCACAGGTGGGACATTCCACCATATAGCTGTCTCATATCTCAGGAAGTTTGCTGATGTTTTAAGATTTAAGAATAACTTTTCCATTCTGGACAATTCAGATGCAAAGGACCTGATTGAACTTACCCTTGATGAACTCTCTATAAAAAGGGATGCATTTGTTCAGGCAAATGTCCTGCTGGATATATATGGATTGATGATAAATAGCCTGAAGAGTGTTGAGGATATAATCTATGAAAAGAGACCTTATCTCATAAAGTATGTAGATGAGATATCGCGGGTCTTTATAAGATATAATCAGAAGAAAGAGTCATCCTCGCTTATGGACTTTGACGACATATTAAAATTCTTTTATATCCTGCTCTCGCAATATAGCGAAGTAAAGAAGGCAATCACAGATGAGATATCCAGTGTTCTGGTCGATGAATTTCAGGATACATCTCCAATTCAGGCAGAGATCTCATATCTCCTTGCCTCCCGTGATAATAACATAATGGTAGTGGGAGATGATGCACAGTCTATTTACTCTTTTAGAGGGGCAAGTATTGATAATATGCTTGACTTCCCCAAAAGATTTAAAGACTGCAAAATCTTTTATCTGAATTCTAATTACAGGTCTACAAAATCCATACTGAGTATTGCACTGGATATTTTAAGCAACAACAAAGAGCAATTTAAAAAGGTTCTGAAACCGATCAGGAAGGATGGAGAGCCTCCGTGGTTAATTCCAGCCATCAATCCGGATGAAGAGGCAAAATTTGTCGCCAGCCGTATCGCTGAGCTTATAAATGATGGACACAAACCCTCTGAGATAGCGGTGCTTTACAGGGCTCACTCTCACTCACTGGAGTTACAGATTGAACTGACGAAGGCAAATATCCCTTTCATAGTAAGAAGCGGACTGAGATTCTTTGAACAGTCTCACCTGAAAGATTTAATTGCCTTTATGAGAGTTATACATAACCCCGAAGATGAGATATCCTTTAGGCGAGTCATCAGGATGTTTTCAGGGATTGGGAACGTTGCTGCAAATACACTTAGAGAGTCACTCATCACTTCAAAGATGGATATCTTTGAATGGGTTAAGAAAGTAAAGGAGCCGCTCAAAGGGAAGGGGAAGATTGGATTTGAGGAATTCAAAAAGATAATCTTAAAGGCTGAGAGATTCAGGGACTCCAGGCCATCAGAGTTGTTGTTGTTATTTATTAAGGAATTCTATTCTGATTATTTGAAGAGACATTATCCCGATGCTATAGAGAGAGAGGCCGATATAGATTTCTTTATAGATTTTATCTCCAGATTCAATAATATGATAGAGCTTTTCTCCGAGCTGGCATTGATAAGTAATATGGAAGTGGAGAGAGGGAGCTCAAAGGAATTGATGAGAGAGGATTTTGTAGTCCTCTCCTCCGTACATCAGGCAAAAGGGCTTGAATTTCAGAGTGTCTTTATCATAGGACTTGCGGACGGGATGTTTCCATCTCAATATTCTATAAGCCGTAAAAAGGATCTGGAGGAGGAGAGGAGACTATTCTATGTGGCAGTCACGAGGGCAAAGGATAATCTATACCTCTCATACCCAACTTCCTCAACAAAGGAAGATTCTCAACTGGTTGTAAAGAGGAGGTCCAGATTCTTAGATGAGATAAATGGGCTTGAAAAGAGGGTCAGATTGATTAGACTCAAATATGAAGAAGAGGAGTAATTTGTGAAAAAGATTCTTTTTTTCTCCTTTGTAATTTTTTTATTTTTCACTCCACTAATTTTTGCAGATGAGTTACTGGAGATGATAGTTGAATATAATAAAGGTGATATAAATATCCTCTCCTATCAACATATAAATGGGGAAGCAGACTTAAATAGTGAGGGAGAATATATACTTTCTGCCCTTAATGTAGATGCAAGAGAGATTTTCTCTATAAAATTTGATATTCCTCTCTATATTGATATCCCACCAGACCCACTCACAGGCGAGTCTCATCAATTGAAGATGGATAGAAACTCCACTGTTGTGAGAATCCCATATGATAGCAGAATAACGAGTTTAAGAATCAATTTTAAAATATTTAATTTGAAGTTCATACCCTTTGCAAATCCACCTCCAGCCCCCACGACAGAGGTCATTTTAGGAAACTGTTCAGGCAGTGGTTGTTTTGACCTTTTATTTCTCTCCGATGGATATACCAATATGGACCAGTTTAAGATAGATGCACAAACTATTGCAAACTTCTTCGGGACAGTTGAGCCATATAAATCCAACCTCGACAGGATCAGGATTACAAGGGTGGATAATACTGCCTCTCTCGGATGTTACAATAATTGTCAGGGAATTCAGAGGTTGATATGCTGTGATTCCAGTAAAGTATTTCAGGCTGTCTCTGGATTGTCTTATGATGAGATACTTGTAATTACAAATATAAACGAATACGGAGGTTCGGGATATATAGATGTTTCAGGTTGTGCAGATAATGGTACATATGGCGTAACTTTTAGAGATACAGATAATTATGCAAAGGAGGTTGCGGTCCACGAGACCGGTCATTCATTTGGTGGTCTCTGGGATGAGTATGAATATGGAGTGGATGGGAGTGGTGATGGCCCAAACTGTGTTCACGACCCCTCCTGTACAAAGTGGAACGGAGTTGCAGGGACCGGCTGTTTTGCAGGTTGCTCATATAATGGAATGTATAGACCGACTGAGAATAGTTGCCTTATGAGGACTTTGTCTCCTGCTGGGGGTTATAAATTCTGCACGGTTTGCAGGGAGGCTATTGATACAAAACTTAAGAACTGTTTTTCAAGCGGCTGTACCCCAAGTTGTGTGAATAAGGAATGCGGTGGTAATGGCTGCGGCGGTAGTTGTGGTAACTGTAATAATCCCCCGGCGGATTTCTGCTTAAACATGCAAACCTTAAGGGATTATTCACCCTATGGTAGTTGTATAGACAATAGGTGCTCCTATCAGTATGTTGATAAGAGGTGTGATTATCTTTGTGAACAGAACAGATGTGTTTCAAATCCATTGATAGATGCCGGAACCGAGATAAAAGATATAATTGAGAGCAAGGACATAATAGCAACAAAAGATGTAATTGACTCTGATTTCACACAAAATAAAGACGCATATCTATCTGATTTTGTTGTAATGGATACAGAAGAAGCAATAGATAAAGGGAATCCCGATGAGGCATCTGGATTTGATTCTGCCTCATCCGGTTGTAGTTGCGGCATAAATTATTAAAAGTGTGAGGGTTTGAAAAAGTCTGTTGACTTTTGCTCATTTAATCCTATTATACTTTTTCTGTAAGAGGAGGTAGATGATGAGCGCCGAGAAGAGACAGAACATAATAGAGGTTTATAGTCCATTAAATCAGAAGAAGATCGGAGAGGTAAAGGTCTTCTCACTTGATGAGGCAAAGGAGGCAATCAAAAGGGCAAAAGAGGCTCAAAAATATTGGGGTGGGCTCTCTTTAGAGGAGAGATGTAAGAAGATACTTGACTTTGCCGATGTATTATATAAGAGGGCAGAGGAGGTGGCAAGACTTATATCCAGCGAGAATGGAAAGACAATCTACGAGTCTTATATGTTTGAGATAATCCCGGTCCTGCATCTCACTGCATATTTTGCCAGAAATGCCTCTCGTATTTTATCTCCAAAGAAGATCTCTATCTCTGTATTTAAGAACAGGGCGAGCTATATCCACTACAAACCACGTGGGACAATGCTGGTGATCTCTCCGTGGAACTTCCCGCTCTCAATTCCAGGTGGTGAGGTGATTATGGGTCTGATTGCAGGGAATGCCGTAATACTCAAGCCAGCCTCTCTGACACCGCTTATTGCAGTAAAGTTAAGAGAGCTCTTTGACGAGGCTGGATTAAATAAGGATATCTTTCAGGTGATTACAGGACCTGGCGCACTCGCATCGCAGATGATTGAGACGGGAGAGTTCAACTATGTGAACTTCACTGGCTCAACCCGGGTGGGTAGAGAGGTAGCCTCCCTCTGTGGGAAGATGTTAATCCCCTGTTCTATGGAGCTGGGAGGAAAGGATGCAGCCATAGTCTGTCACGATGCCGATATAGATGCGGCTGCCCGTTCTGTAGTATGGGGGGCATTTGCCAACTCCGGTCAGATATGTGCATCCATTGAGAGGGCTTATGTACACGAGAGTATCTACGATGAATTTGTTCAGAAGGTTGTGGAGATTACAAAGAGTTTGAGGCAGGACAATCCTATTGAGAATCCAGATGCGGATATTGGAGCGATGACAGATAAGAATCAGATAAAGGTAGTGGAGAGGCATATAGAAGAGGCAAAGGCAAAGGGTGCAATTATCCACACTGGCGGGAAACGAAGCAAGATAGGAGAGATGTACTTTGAACCTACTGTAATGACAGATGTAGATGATTCTATGTCGGCTACCTGTGAGGAGAGCTTTGGGCCACTCCTTCCAATTATGAAATTTAAGACAGAGGATGAGGCAATTGAGAGGGCAAATAACTCCTGTTATGGACTGACGGCCTGTGTCTATACAAAGGACCAGGAGAAGGGGAAGAGAATCGCAGAGAGACTTGAGGCGGGGACAGTTATGATAAATGATGCGCTTATGACACATGCATTCCCTGAGACCCCATGGATGGGAGTCAAAGAGAGTGGAATCGGTAGAGTTCACTCAGACGATGGGCTGCGAGACCTCTGTGTGGCTTATCATGTAAACTACGAAGTAATCCCTATGAAGAATATGGTCTGGTATCCCTATTCAAGAGATAAAGTAAATAAGTTCTTTGCATTGCTTGGCATCATTGATAAGCCATCTTCTTTGGGCGACAAATTTAAGATGTTAAAGAACTTGATAACAGGTAAATAAGGGCCTTTCAAATGTCCTTTGAAAATCTCAACAGTTTGTATGAGGAGATAAAAGAGGTATCTCAACTGCTATGCGAGCGAGGATGGGCTGAGAAGAATGCCGGGAATCTATCTGTTGACATCACAGATGCAATGAGAGAAAGGCAGAGGAATAAAGATAAGTTCCCCATTGAGCTCAGGAGAAGATTTACATATTTGAGAGAAAGGGTATTTCTCATCACCCCATCCGGTAGTAAATTTAGAGATATCGCTAAGAGTCCGAAAGAGATTTTAATGTTGATTAAGATGAGTAGAGATGGAAAGGGTTATTATATCCTGAGTAAAAATCCAGATCAGAGGCCTACGAGTGAGGTTATAACTCATCTGAGAATACAGAATTATTTAAGAGAGAGCAATTCTGATGCAAAAGTTGTTTTGCATACACATCCAACCGATTTGATTGCAATCTCCCATATCAGGGAATTTCAATCTACAGAGAGGTTAAGTAATATACTGATCTCTGCCCATCCCGAGGTCTTTATATATCTTCGTAATAAGATTGGATTTGTAAAGTATATATTGACCGGTTCTGAGAGACTTGCAGATGCAACATTGAGATATGTAAAACAGGGGAAGAGCATAATTGTCTGGGAGAGACACGGCGCAATTGCCATAGAGAAGGACCTCACTTCTGCATTTGACCACCTTGATATCGCCAATAAGGCGGCAGAGATTAGTCTCTGGCTTTTCAGTGCTAATAAAAGACCAATTATGTTGAATAAAAAAGAGATGAGAGAGTTAAAATCTATATCTTAAATCTTGCCGATATCTGGGAAACTATACTATATGACCCCAAGTTATGTTATAAATTGAAATTAAACCCCATCTTCCTGGTTTTTCAGTAATATGTCGGTGTCACATCTGTCCAGAATAAATTTTAATTGAAACCTCATAGATATTGTATTTTGAAGAGAAATATTTATATGAATATGAATCACATTAGTTTTTGGTAAAATTCTACAGATATTTTCAATGTATGAGTTTTACAAGGTAGTATAGGAGACGAGGGTTGATAAGGGAG
>JBMFOP010000127.1:0-6571 GCA_049969675.1 Myxococcota bacterium
GCCTCATCGTATGAGAGACTCTCATCCCATTCTACTTCATTCTCCCTGCTAATATCTCTCAGTGTGTTTTTGATAAATACCTTCAGATCCTCCGGTCTTTCTGCCTTTTTCTGAGAAAAGTCTATGTGAACCACTGGAAATCTTTTTGACCAGTCCCATCTCTCGTAGATAAATAGTCCCTCAAACAACTCCCTCCTCCCCTCAAAGAGGCAATGGATTGTATCTATCAACAGAGACTTCCCAAACCTCCTCGGTCGGGATAAGAAGTAATATTTCCCCGACTGTGTCAGATTATAGATATGCTCAGTCTTATCAATGTAGATGTAGTCATCAGACCTCATCTCCTTAAAACTCTGGATTGCAATAGGGAGTTTCTTCATCTATTTACCTCTAAACTCCAGTAGATATCTCATATTACTACTGATAGGTCAACCAGAATTTATTATATTGTGGACTGTTGATTGTAAAAATATCTCATATGGGTATGGATAAGTCAATTTCAATTTCACAAACTGCTTATTAATCCTACTGATTATACTTAACTATTCCACTATACAGGTTATCTAACAATGGAGTTCATCTCCTCAAAGTCAGACATCTTCGCTGTCTCTATAATCTCCTCCCTGAATAGATCAAAGGCTTTTATAATTATGGGCTTTATCTCCAGTGGGAGTTGCTCTATCAACTCAGCACAACTAATCATAGATCACCTGGCATAAAGGATGTTACCAATGAGTATTGATTAATAGTAGTTCCAATATATATGAACATAGTGCCAATTTAACTTGAATTGTGGTTATGATATTTCAGGAATAGATTCAATGCCTTTCTGTATTCTCTGAAATTTAATTGAGTTGCAGAATCTGAGAGGGCATTTTCTGGATCTGGATGAACTTCAGCAAAGAGTCCAGAGAATCCAGTTATTGAAGCAATCTTTGCAAAGGTAAGGGCAAATCTTTTATCTCCTCCTGATGATTGAGGATTTAGTGCAGGTCTCTGGCAGGAGTGAGTAATGTCCATAATCATCTCAACACCCTTTGAGATAAGAAGGTCTGCCGTTCTGAAATCAACTATAAGGTCTGAGTATCCAAAAGAGGTGCCTCGCTCTGTAATGAATACCCTGTTTTTTGAATATCTCTTTGCCTTCTCATATGCAAGTAGTGCCTCCCGTGGAGACATAAACTGCCCTTTCTTGATATTTATCATCTTGTTTGTCTTAGCCGATTCTACGATGAGGTCTGTCTGCCGTGATAGGAATGCGGGTATCTGAATAATATCTGCAATCTCGGCTACGCGCTCTATCTGAGAGGTCTCGTGTACATCTATCAATAATCTCAATTTAAATATCTTTTTGATATCCTCAAGTATTGAAATGCCTTTAATCAGTCCCGGACCCCTATATGAATTAATTGATGTCCTGTTTGCCTTGTCAAAAGATGCCTTAAAGAAGATTTCAATCTTATATGTTTTTGAAAGCATTTTTAAGAATGATGCTGTCTTCTTTAAAGTGTCTATCCCTTCAATGACACAGGGCCCTGCTATTATTATTGGCTCCTCTCTCATCTGCCCTCTCTAATCTTTCTCTTCTTTTCAAAAGATGCCTTAATAAATGCCACAAATAATGGATGCGGTTCAAGGGGGCGGGATTTGAATTCGGGATGGAACTGGCAACCGAGGTAAAATTTGTGTCCTTTGAGCTCCATTATTTCAACCAATGTTGAATCGGGAGAGAGCCCCGAGAATATTATCCCGTGTTTCTCAAACTTCTCTCTGTATTCGTTGTTGAATTCATATCGGTGGCGATGTCTCTCCACTATCTCATCTTTCTGGTAACATCTATAAGCAAGAGACTTCTTATTTAATAAACATTTATATCCACCAAGCCTCATAGTTCCACCTAAATTTGTTACCTTCTTCTGTTCATCCATCATACATATCACTGGATTGGATGTCCTTAAATTAAATTCGTAGGAGTTTGCATCACTCAGTCCAAGTTTATTGCGGGCGAATTCAATCGCCATAATCTGCATTCCGAGACAGATACCAAAATAAGGAATATTATTTTCGCGGGCATATCTTGCAGCAAGAATCTTCCCCTCTATTCCTCTATTCCCGAATCCACCGGGGATGAGTATCCCATCCAGATGCCTCAGCTGTTCTTTATAATTTTGTTCAGTCAGATTCTCTGAATCAATATACTGAATATCTACTTTGAGATTATTAGCAATTCCTCCATGAACCAATGCTTCATAGAGACTTTTGTATGCATCAATGACCTGCACATATTTTCCGACCATCCCAATGGTAACAGCATCTTGTGGATTATAGAGCTTATCTACGAGTTTTTTCCATTTATCAAGTCGTGGAGATGGAGTCCACATATTTAGCAGATCTACTATCTTGTCGTCCAGACCCTCTTCTTTGAGTTTTAAAGGAACTTCATATATGTATTTAACATCTACTTCGGAGATTACATTCTCTGGAGAGACATTGCAGAAGAGGGCGATCTTTTCTTTTATTTCCTGAGGTAATGTAACCTTTGTTCTACAGGCTATAAAATCCGGTTGAATACCAATCTCTCTTAGCTCCTTTACGCTGTGTTGTGTAGGTTTCGTCTTCATCTCCTGTGCACTGTCAATAAATGGGACGAGTGTAACATGAATATAGCAGACATTCTGTGGTCCCATATCAGCTTTCATCTGTCTGACAGCCTCTAAAAAGGGCTGACTCTCTATGTCTCCAACCGTGCCTCCTACCTCAACTATTGCAACATCGCTGTCCTTTGCAGCAAGTAGTATTCTTCTTTTGATTTCATCGGTGATGTGAGGGATGACCTGAACGGTCTTACCCAGATATTCCCCTCTTCTTTCCTTCTCAATCACGGTCTGGTATACCTTTCCGGTGGTAATATTGTTATTTGCACTCATTGTAGTAGAGGTAAATCGTTCATAGTGCCCAAGGTCAAGGTCGCATTCTGCACCATCTTCAGTGACAAATACCTCTCCGTGTTGGTATGGGTTCATTGTACCGGGGTCTACATTGATGTATGGATCCATCTTTATGTTGGTTACCTTTATTCCGCGCGCCTCCATCAGACAGGCTATAGATGAGGCAGTAATACCTTTCCCGAGCGATGAGACAACTCCACCAGTGATAAAAATGAATTTATTCTTCTTTTTGGTCATCATATTTTTTTCTCTCTTATTTTATTAAACTCGTTGATATTATCTACTTTGCGGTAATTTTTATTTGTAATATAACCGAAGATATCTATTCCATTCTCTATTAATCTCATCTGTTCAAGTGATTCGCACCTCTCAAGATAGGTCGGTTTAAGGCTACTGTATTTTAGAAGTGTTTCCCTCTTGTAGCAATATATCCCAATGTGTCTATAGACAGAAGATTTCATTCTTGCATAATTTCTAAAGTGTGGAATATGTGCCCTTGTAAAGAATATACACTTATTATTTTTGCCAAGAACAGCCTTAACTGTGTCCTCATCTTTAATTTCATTCTTTTTAATAGGTGATATGGCTGTGCTAACCTCTGCATTGTGCTTAATTAATGTTTTTACGACACCTTTGATCAGGTCGTAATCTGCATCTATCTCATCTCCCTGAAGGTCAACAATAATTGGAGATACAATTCCGCCTATCTTCACAGCCTCAGCAATGCGTTCACTCCCATTTCTTGGATTGTGAGAGGTTTTAATAAATGGGATATTATATTGCTCACATACTTTTATGATTTTATTATCCGCAGTTGCTATATATAAAGATGAAATATACTTTTTGATATTATGAAAGATATGTACGAAGATTGGTGTTCCCCCTATTTTTAGAAGAGGCTTCCCCTTGAGCCTCTTTGAGGCGAGACGCAAAGGGATGAGCATAGTTATATCTTTCATTTAGTAAAAAAATTAATGGTATAAAAATTTGTCAAAACAACAATTCTCATCTTTTTCTGAAAATATATTGGAGGCGGCAACCGGACTCGAACCGGTGAATAACGGTTTTGCAGACCGTTGCCTTACCACTTGGCAATGCCGCCACCGTAAGAACGGAATTTAATGTTAATAAGACTTTTTTGACTTTGTCAAGATTTTTATCTCCAAAATTGGAAGCAGTAATATAAAAATAGAGTCTTTAACTTCCTGATTTTGAAGTTTCATTAGTTTTGTTATGAAACTTCCTGTCATATGTAAAAC
The DNA here is from genome assembly GCA_049969675.1 of Myxococcota bacterium. Classification (GTDB taxonomy): domain Bacteria; phylum Myxococcota; class SpSt-1050; order SpSt-1050; family SpSt-1050; genus SpSt-1050. Next base: position 4,208 of record JBMFOP010000127.1, read on the forward strand.
AATTGGCTCCGGATAGATAATTAGTGCCAGATACAATTATTTTTTAATATCTTATTGATTTGATGGCACTTTTTGTTGCCTATTGTTTTTTTACATACTTGTATAGATGCGAATTATTATAAACTCTATTAGTTTTAAGTTCGTTCTAATCTTAAAGTAGGTTGTGAATTTTTGCTGGCGCATGAAATACTTATAATTACTGTTTTAATTATTAACAAAACTCTTAAAATATACCGTTAAGAAATTGGATAGAAATTGTTTTAATTAATAAATGAAAGGATAGTTCTAAACTTATATTGGTAGATTTATCATCTCTTAAAGTGAATCCAGTTAACTTTTTAGATTGTTTGGTTTTGAATTTGCTTTTATCAACTCCTTCTTGTTAAGGTAGAACCAAAAATAAATAATGGGCGTTGATATGATAGTGATAATTCCAGATATGATAATAGAAATCCCTGAACCTAATCTGTTGCCCAAGTATCCATATAATATTGATCCGGAGAGCATTCCAGCCATCATAACAACATTGATAACGGCATTTAATCCACCAATCCGCTCCTTTGAAAATTTTTCGGCTATAATCATATATGAAACAATTATCAACAATCCATCTCCTAATCCGTGAATTCCTCTAAATGTGACCGAGATAAATATGTTGTCGTTTACCATTAGAATATGTCCAATTCCAGAGAGGAGAATAGCTATAATAGTCGTGTATTCAAAGTTAAACTTTCTATAATTTCTGCCAAAGGAGGGGAGAGTTAAACCTATTAAAAGAAATTCTACAGACATATATAGGGCAGATTCACTGTTTGATAGATGCAGATTCTTACTTAAAAATAGTCCATAATTGACATATTCAGCCCCCCAGTGTGTGGTAAAGATAAAAGAGAAGAGCATAAATATTAGTATAGAAGGCCTTATTAGTTCTCTTTTATATTCCTGTGAACTGGATTTTGAGATGGGGCTATCTGGCAAAAAAAATGATAACGATAATGGTATCAGAAGTGCAAATCCAATGACGAGAAAAAATTCTCTGAAACTGGTCTTGCCAAGTATCAGTGCAGTAATTACCATTCCTCCGAATAAACCGAGCATTCTTGAACCATGATAATTTCCGAGAGATTCTGGCATATTGCTCAACTCATTTGACTTGAATACAAAGGTCTCGAGAGATAATCTGAAGAGCTCCCTTGAACCACCGGTCAGAATCATAAGAATCAATACAATAAAAAATGATCTGGTGATGTAGAGCAATCCTATTGATGTCATAAGTAGTATGAGAGCTATTGTGGCAAGCCTTCTGGATGTGATAAAGTCATTTGATATGCCAGAGGGTAGCATAGAGATTAGAGCGGTAATAGACATTGCTGCAAGTATTATTCCAATTTTGGCTGTTGAAAAGCCAAGCTCTGTCTGAAAGTAGATAGGCATCATAAATAATGTAGATGCGATTATCAGGCTATAGATTGTTGCAATGATTGATGCGAGATTTCGCTTAATCATAAAAAGGGAGAGATGGTGGGCGGAACAGGGCTCGAACCTGTGGCCCTCGGCGTGTAAGACCGATGCTCTGCCACTGAGCTATCCGCCCAAAAAATCTGAAGCCTTATATCAAATAAAAGCCCGGTTGTCAAAAGAGTTTTATTTAATTTTCAACTTTTCCAGTGGCTGAGGTTAATTTAATATTTGTGATATATTGCACTTGATTCTATGAGCGTGTTGAATTATTTTGTGTAAATCACAGAAGAAAAATGTGATTTTTAAGGAAAAATATGTAAGGAGGTTGCAGATGTATAACCACCATAGGTATTATTTAACAATGGTAATGGTTCTATCTCTTCTCTTTTTAGCGGCTCTATTCTTCTCCTGTTCCACAGAGATAGAATCCACAAATCCATTTGACCCGGAAAGTCCGAAGGAGTTGCAGAGGAAAGGTGGGATAAAGGGGAAGGTGGTGCTTGAAAATGTATCAGATATATCAGATGTGAAGGTGAATATTTCGGTTAAGGATACAGGGTTTACCACCATTACAGACGAGAAGGGTCAATTTACTCTGACGGAAATTCCACAGGGTAGATATACATTGAGGGTGATGCCAGATGATGTTGGATATAGAGAGACAGAGGTAGGGAATATAGAGGTGAGCATAGGTAAGACAGTGGATCTGGGGAATATAAGTGTATTTATGAAGAAGGGGACGATAAGGGGATTGGTGAAGAAGACGAGGCTGGATGGGAAGAAGGAGGCCGCAGGTTTTATTAATGTATATGTATTGAGCAAGGGGAATCTAAGCGGGGCGGTTCCAGCAGTTCAAGTTGCTGGAGGAGATAGGTGTGAGGGGAAGGGAGAAATGAGAGGTGC
>JBMFOP010000128.1:0-6476 GCA_049969675.1 Myxococcota bacterium
TCTGATAGGGATAGAATTTTCAGAGAAGAAGAGGAACATAGTAAAATCTGAGGTGATAAAACTGAGAAGCCGCACATCTAAGGGTAAGAAATAGAATCTTATTTTATTCCACCATTTTTATTATAGTCTCCCATTTACTCCATTTTAGTCTATCTCTTATATTATGTAGATTGATGTCTCAACCCACATCTGTCAAAGATAGATTTTTAATATTGCTTCCTTATCTAAAAAATTTTTTTGGATAGATGTGGCGACTATTGGAATAAAATGGATATTATTTCTGTTATTTAAATTAGCCCGTTAGGCCTGTGACGAGACACTTACTTTTCCCTCCTATTTGTCTCATTCCCCCCATACAGGTCCAAACGGGCACCTTTACTTTCAGTCTTCAAAAAGTGCGTTTACAAATTCATCGGGGTTGAATTCCCTCAAGTCCTCCACTGTCTCACCGATTCCTATATATCTTACTGGCTTCTTGAGTTCATCACAGATTCCAATAATCACTCCACCTTTAGCGGTACCATCAAGCTTGGTCAAAATTATCCCGGTTATCCCCAATGCCTCATTGAACTCTTTTGCCTGAGAGATGGCATTCTGGCCGGTATTGGCATCCAGCACAAGGAAGATCTCATTTGGAGCCCCTTCCACTGCCTTATTACAGACCCTTTTTATCTTCTTCAACTCCTCCATCAATGGGAGTTTTGTATGAAGTCTCCCTGCTGTATCAGCAATCACAATATCTATATCCTTTGCCCTGGCTGCTGAGATTGCATCATATACTACTGCCGCGGGGTCCGCACCCTCCTGTCCGGATACCACCTGAATATTTGACCTCTCTCCCCAGATCTCAATCTGCTCAGATGCAGCAGCCCTAAATGTATCTCCAGCGGCAAATAATACCGACTTACCCATAGCCTTATATTTGGCACCCAATTTACCAATAGTTGTAGTCTTACCCACGCCATTTACCCCAACAACCATGATGATATACGGCTTCTTATCAAATGTAATCGGTGGTGACTCTACATTTATCATCTCCTTGATCTTCTGCTTCAGGGCATTCCGCATCTTCTCTGCATCTTCAAGCTCTTTCTTTGATAGATTCTCATTTAAGAAGTCCAGAAGTCTTTGAGAGGTCTTAACACCTACATCAGAGGTAAAGAGCACCTCCTCTATAGCCTCCAGATTCTCCTTCGTAATAGTCTTTGAAGAGAAGAATATCCTATTTAACTTTGAAACAAACCCCTCATGTGTCTTCTTAAGTCCCTCTTTAAGGCTTTTGGGCTCTGCTGGTTTTACAAGTTCTTCAACCTTAATAGGAGGCTGTTCAACCTTCTTCTCTTCAATCTTCTTTTCAACTCCCGCAACTGATATCTCCTCTTCAGACGGCTTTTCTTCAACCTCCTCTTCTTCTGAAACCTCCTCTATCTCTTTTTCCTCCTCCTTGATAGCCCTCGTTTCATATCTACCTGAATCCTTCTTTACAAATTTCTTATATAGTGCAAGTAGAATTAATGCAGCAAAGCCGAGCAGCACTAAAATAAATACTATATCCCCTACTCCAGCCATACTAAAGAAAAATTCCTCTCTATTCATATATCTCACCTCACGAAATAGCACTCTCTTTATACTCAAAAGAGACAAAATTCAAACTTTTTTCATAAAGCCGATATTGATGTTTGCAAATTGATAATTTCTGGCATAATATATTCCGGTGAGGTGATTTATGGAAGAGAGAAAGTTAATAAAAGAGGATGGAAGACCGAATTTTGGAATCTTTTCAAAGCCACTCAATGTCATCAATATTGAGGATCTACGTCCCTATGGTGAGAAGAGCTTCTCTCTTTTTAAGAAAGGAACTTTTAAGATATTCAAGCTCAAGAGGTGGGTATATATCGGTTGTACAAATTCACAGATAGTATTTGGCTCAGCCATCGTCTCCACGGGGTACCTTGGGAATATCTTCTGTTATCTCTACAATAGAGCAAAAAAGGAACTCTTTGAGGTGAGTTTTATCAAACCTCTTGCAGGTGGCATAAACTTTGAAGGGAGCGCCTGTGAGGGAGAGATTTCATTTAAGAGCGGCAGTAATTTACTGATATATGAACTAAAATCTGATACAATACTGCTCAAATTAAGGCATAGAGAGATACTAAATGCCGATATGAAATTTATAAGAGTTAGAGAGCCACTCTCGGTAGTCGTAAGAGAATCCCTTGATGGATTCAACTACACAAATAAAGAGGCGGGGCTAAAGAGTTCTGGAGAGATTACCCTTAACAATGAGAAATTCACTCTCAATGAAGAAGAATCATTCGGAGTTATGGATTATACCATAGGACAACTCCCACGGGAGACCTTCTGGAACTGGGCATCGGGTGGAGGTATTCTTGAAAATGGGAGGAGGATTGGATTTAATCTCTCAGCAGGGGTAAATGAGACCGGGATTACAGAGAATGTCTTCTGGATTGATGAGAGAATGTACAAAATTGAGACTATAAAATTTGAATACTCAGACTTGAATATTATGAACGAATGGAGAATTTATTCAAACGACAACAATCTGAATCTGACCTTCCTCCCCGAAGGGTTGAGGAAGGCAGATATAAATGCCTTCTTTATAAGAAGCAAATTCTTTCAACCATTCGGAAGATTCAGTGGATTTATTAAAATTGAGAGGGAGAGATTACCTCTTAAAGAGGTTTACGGCTTTACAGAAGAACACTTTGCAAAGTGGTAAATTTTCTTGACTAATGTAAATTTAGTAATTAAAAGGACAATCTCATTTAAGGAGGAGTATCTTGGCTAAAGACGATGTAAAATTTACAAGGAAAGAGCTTAAAGAGGATGAACTTGTAACATTCTCAGCAAAGGCATTAAAGTGGCTGGAGGCAAATAGGAGACCAGTTTTGACCGGATTGATAAGTATTATAGTAATAATTGTAGTTTACTATGCTGTCACGGGTTTCATACAGTTAAGGGCGGAGAAGGCATCAAATGAATATATTGAGGCGACTGAGATGCTCGCCCCAAAGTCAAAAGACGGATTGACAGAAGTAGATACACCATCAAAAGAGAACATTCAAAACGCCCTGAAGAAATTTGAAGAGGTCTACAATAACTATGGATTTACCGGTGTTGGAAAGATAGCGCTTCTCAAGATGGCACAACTAAATTATGATATAAAAAATTATGATGCAACTCTTAAATATACAAAAGAATTTCTCTCAAAATTGAGTTCAAATGACCCCCTGTACCTCTCTGGATTGCTTCTGCTTGCAAATACAAATTTTGCAAAGGCGGACTACAATGAGGTGGTTAACAGTTGTGAAAAGATATTGAGCCGTAACTCCGACTTCTTAAAAGATGAGGCACTACTTATCTCTGCCAAAGCTCTACTCAGGCTCAATAAGAAAGAAGAGGCAAAGGCAAAACTCAAAGAACTCACCGAGAAATATCAGACCTCCCACTTAAAGAATGAGGCATCTGAGTTATTAAAAACTCTGTGAAATTAATGAATAAAATCAGAGCCAACCTGAAAATTCTTATTCTTATTATATTCAGTGTTGGAATCTGCTATTCCGCTGAGCTGGATGGACTTATTCCAGTCTGGCAAGCTCTGGTATCAGATAATCTATTTATATATAAGCCTGTTGAATATTCTGGTCTGGAGTTGGACAAAGAATTTGGTAGGGTTTTTTTATCAAATAAAAATGGAGAGATTGTATCTGTAGATTCCGATACAGGTAAAATTTTATGGCGATATAAAACAGGATATATCTCACATCGCAAACCCATCTTATCAAATAATATTTTATTTTTAGCAAGCACAGAAGGCAAAATAAATGCAATTGATGTTTCAAAAAAGAGACCAGCTCAACTTTTTACCAGAGATTTATCTGGTGGAATAATAAGTGAAATAACCTTAGATGGAGATAGAATATTTTTGCTCACTGAACGAAACACTTTATATTGCCTGAATATGAGAGACGGCACAACAATATTTCAGGTCAATAATGACTTTAATGAGGGATTCTCAATTTACACAGACACCCCAATTCTGGCAGTAAAAGATTATATTGTATATACAATCTCAACTGGAGAATTATTTGTTCTAAATAAAAGTGACGGAAAACTACTCTACAAACTTAACCTTTATAATCCAGAAGAGAAGATTGATGGATTCTCCGGACTATTTGATTTAGATGAGTATATCATCCTTTCAACATACTCTGGATCCCTCTACAAACTGGAACTCAAAACAGGTAAGATTCTCTGGTCAAGGAATCTATCTGGTATAACCTCCATCAAGGTTGACAAAGAAAATAATAATATCTACCTTGCAAATAATGATGGAACTATCTCTATCATTGATATAGATGGAAAATTGCTACTAAAGAGGAGACCCTTAAAAGAGAAGGTCGCTGGAATTGACATTCTTGGAAAGAGATTGATAGTGAGATATCTAAATGGATATATAGTATCTTTTCTAAAAACCGATTTAAATCCCATTACATTTTTTAGACTGAGTTCACCTGTAATCTCGGAAATTAATTATGATAACAGATTTGCATACCTATTCTCCTCAAAAGGCCTGTTGATAAAAATACTCATTAAATAACCATACAACTATATTCATCAGACATCTCAACAACACAATAACCTCACTTAAAAAATTAAGAGATACGCTAAAACTCAGTTATAATCCTACCATTATAAACTTTTACCAGATAAATTTCATACTTGATAGCAAAAATAGGGAGTAAAATTTCATTGTACAAATTTATATTCTCCTTTACCAATATTCAAGCAACTATTAAATGAACAACCCTAAGGTCTTGACCAGTTGACCACCACATCCGAGACAGAGGGTTTTACTCCATTCTGTGTGGTCCACAATCTGAAATCCACCTGCAACCACCTGTTGCCATTTAAGAATGGGCAGGTTCTCAGATCAGCGGGCGATTTAGTAAAAGGACCACACCACTGAGTTGGATTTGTCTGAAGCTCTCCAGCTGTCTTTGCCGCCCTTACCTGTACCTCTACACCGGTCCCCTGAGGTTCAACGGACTTCCAGGTTACACTATAATAGATTGGATTGGAATAGCCAGTATCAAAGTTCTGTATCCAGTGTCCGCCTTTTGCAGTAATGGAGCCTAACTGCATACCTGTCATATCAGAATAGGTGTAGAGTTCCTGATTTCTATCCACCTCATAGGCAGTAATAAAGTTGCAATTCTTGTCGTAGACGAGGGCATATCCACCGTACCTTAAAGGCATCCAGACCCTCCCATCTGCTGCAACTGCAATCCCGTGCGGATTACTCCCATATCCATTCGGGATATTCTGTCTGCACAGGACATTGCCGGTTGCGTTATCAATTTTGATAATTGTTCCATTTCCATAACCAGAACCCCATACAGAATTATCATCGGGATGGACTGTTACACCAGTATACCCAGTTCCACTCTGAGAATTCTTTATCTGTCCGGTCTTTGTATCAATCATATGTATAGGCCCACCACCTCCCAACCCACCAAACCAGACATTGTCATTCTTATCCACTGCAACCCCATACCAGACACCATCGTTATAGTACTGAACCACCTGCCCGGTCTTTGTATCCACCTTCGCCTTCTTAGTAGGGCTGGCGGTCCAGAGATAACCCGAACCATCTATTGCAAGTCCATATATATTCACACCCGAGTCATACACACCCACCACCTCACACCGTGGTGGATTCTGCGAGTTATCAACCTTTGTGGGATGCACCTTATAAAGTTTCCCTGTATCCCATACTCCAGCCCAGACATACCCTTCTGCATCTATTGCTACACCTCTTACCCCTGCAGATCCTGTCCCAACCGCATCAACTCTACATATCAGATTTCCATCTAAATCCAGATGCACGAGATTTGAGGCATCAGGGCTTGACGGATTTGAAAATCCCCTATTTCCAACCCAGACTGAATAATCAAACGCAACAGCAGTTCTGGATGGCCAGGTACCGAATGAAGGTTTCTGCCACAACTTCTGCCCATTACTTGTATCTAACTTCGCCACCTGATTCTTACCCGTCACAGAGATATATATGAAAGGGGTCTTTGGAAGCGACTTTTCAGAAAGTGTAATTGCATTGGGGTTATTTGGATCTGGTTCAACAGAATCACAGGTTCTATCAGGGTAGCTACAATCGCCAGGCTTATCATAATCCTTTATATAGCAGGAGTCGTCGCACTTACCACAGGCATTTACATTCTCATCTGTTAGTCCATTGCAGTCATTGTCCAACCCATCCCCGCACATCTCCTTCTGTGGTAATACCTCCCCTTCACATTCACTCCAAACCCCATTATGACAGGTGCTCACCCCATCACGACACTCCCCTTTATGCCTTGTCAATGGATCCCCTGTATAACAACTCTTCTGCTCCCCCTCCTCACAACCACATCCATCATCCACCTTCCCATTGCAAT
>JBMFOP010000129.1:0-6339 GCA_049969675.1 Myxococcota bacterium
AATAGACTACGATAAGATAAGATAAGATGTAATTTTCTCTAATCACAGCTGAGTTCTACCTTGAATCTTCAATTATAATTATCTCCATCTGATACTCTGATGTCAGGAAAAAAATTGGTCTAATAACGAAATATTGACCTATTCCCTTTGTCCTGCTGTAGAACAGCACAGATAGATAGCACATTAAAGTTAAATCCCAGTATGGTTCATATAGTTAGGAAAAAAAGGTCAAGATTTTATTTTTCATCTGTGGTTCGGAGATGATTAAGAAATTTCCCAAAGCCGACAACGAATATGTTGATTACATTTTAGATTATAGAATTGAAGAGGTGCCGTGCAGATGATTTTAGATTTGTTATAATACCAAAAGTTTATTTTAGATGTATCTCTTTACTTTTGGTATCTTTTTTGTTAATTGAAATATATGCCATCTTATGTAAGGTTGAAGATTATCCTAATTGTAGTATCCTTTTTACTGTTATTCATTTTTACGATCTTTCTCTCTATAAGAGTGAGCCCGATTTTATTATTGAGTTCTGGATTGATTTTATTTATTGCACTATATATCGTATTTATCTTCTATCCAAAGTTTGACCCTACTGGTTTTACAATAATAAGATTAAAAAAAGGGAAGAAAGAGATCGCATTTACATTTGATGATGGCCCTGACCCCGTAATTACGCCTATAATTTTAGATATATTAAAAGGGCATTCAGTAAGGGCTACATTCTTCTGTCTCGGTTTTAAGGCTGAAAAATATCCGGAAATCATAGAGAGAATCAGGAGAGAGGGACATAATATTGGTAATCACGGGTATTCTCACACAAAATTGCACAACAAAGACATAGAGTTTATAAAAAGAGAGATAGATAGGACAGAAGAGATATTAAAGCCGCTTTCGCAGATAAATGGGAAGAAACTCTTCAGGTCACCGCACGGTTTTAAGAATTTTTCATTGATAAGACTATTGAGAGAGAGAAATTATATCCTTGCAGGATGGACTCGTGGTATATGGGATTCCGACGGCTCACCACCAGATATTTTATTAAAACGGGCAATAAATTATCTTGACGATGGAGTGATCTTCCTCTTTCACGATGGGAGGGATATTGAGGGGGATGGGAAGAATACCACAGAATTTCTAAAGATGTTTATTCCTGTTGTTAGAGAAAGGGGTTACAATATTTCTGATAATCTATTTGGCTGAATTTCTTTTTATTCCACTGCTGTCCAGAATAATCTTCTTTGAGAGGTTAAATATTTGTAAAAGAAGGGATTAGTATAGATAAATTCACATTTTCAAAATCAGGGTACCCCCTTTCTTCACTATCAATTAAAAAGCTGTCCAACTTATATATCATTCAATGTTATTAAACATAAATCAGGCACTATGGTTAAGATCAAAAGGTGTTTGTAGATTTTTATTTTACCAACTAATAATTTTTCACCAATCACAGAGTGGCTTGTTTCACCAGATAGATGCTTGCTTATTCCAATTAGAAATTTTCTTAAGCCAATCATAGATTTATCAAGAAATACTGCTATAGTTAATCATAGGGGGCCCCATTTCATGGTTATTTTTTGACAAAATAATCTTACCCTACTGAGACTCCATATCAAAAAAAAGAAAAATTATTTTGGACAGATGTGTGTTTATTTTTTGCTTTTAATAAGGTCTTGTTGATATTATAAGAAGAGGATTGATTGTGAATTTTTTATGAGATTAAATGAACAGTCTTCTAAATAAAATTCTGCACCCCAGAGAGAGTTTCTACAGATATCTGAGTAAATTTTCAGAAGGGAATATTGAAAAGAAGGAGAGGAGATTTATTATTATTCAGATTGATGGGCTCTCATATTTTGCACTGAAGAGGGCACTCTCATTTAAATTTATGCCATTCATCTCCAAACTTTTGAATTCAGAGACCCATAAGATTGCGAGATATGATTGTGGACTCCCTGCTACTACACCAGCATTTATGGCTGGTATTATGTATGGAAAGAACGATGAGATTCCGGGCTTCAGATGGTATAATAAAGAAAAAAAAGAATTCTATATAATGAAGAGCCTGAACGATACCGCTAAAGTTGAGCAGGAGTTATCTAAAAATATAGGGATACTGAAAGGTGGAACATCTTATTGTACATTATTTACCGGTGGTGCAAGAGAATCGGTGTTTGCTGTTTCAAAATTATATGAGTTGAATAGATATATAAAGGTAAATCTTCTTACCGCATTGCTTCTAATCCTTTTTAATATCACGGTTGTCTTAAGAATGAGTCTCTCATTCATTATTGAACTCACAGTTGAGCTAAAGGAGTATCTACATCAGATTTTAAGAAAAGAGATAAAGCGGAGTGAGACACCATTTATACCTATTAGATTGATTACAAATGTACTCTTACGAGAGATCTCGACTGTGCTTGCAGAGGTAGATATATATAGAGCGGTGGATTCTATTTATATTGATTATGTGGGATATGATGAACTTGCGCACCATAGAGGACCGTTTTCAATAAGTTCCCTGCTGACTCTCTTTTCTATTGACCGTGACATTAAAAGGCTCTTTAAGGCAATAAAGAAGAGTGGCAACAAATATGATGTATATATACTTTCTGACCATGGGCAGGTACCTACTATCCCATTTGATATGGCAACAGGACAATCATTTGAAGATTATCTAATGAAAGAGATGATAGAGACGAAGATTGTGCATACCAGGAGATATGTTGAATATTTAAGAGAGCAGAGGCTTTTATCCTTTGTAAATTATCTATTGAGCATCAGACAGTCTATGCCAGAGGGATTTGGATATATCTCAGATATGTTAATAAGACGCATTCAGAAGCGGATTAAGGAGAACATCCCTGATATAGATGTAAATGACCTGAACCAGATATTTCTTCTCCCAACATCAGATATTGCACATCTGTATTTTAATTTCTATGAGAAGAGATTAATGGATGATGAGATAGATGAATATTTCCCGAGGGTAAAAAATATTATATTACATCATGGACACATAGCTGCAATATCATATCTCTCAAAAGATGGTGTAATTATTGAAACACCCGAGGGGAAGGCATTGATTAAAGAAGGTAATATAATCAACATTAGAGGGAGTGTACAATCATTTTTATCCCTGTTATATAGAGGAATGGAGTCTGATATAGAACGTCTGGTAAAGATGAGAAACTCCGGAGATATTGTAATATTCTCTGGTAGACTAAGGGGCAGAGTTCTAAATTTTCAACAGGAACTTGGTGGTCATGGTGGCGCATATCCAGAAGAGCAGAGCGCATTTATTATCTTCCCCGCAGATAAAAAATTCAATTTCTATAGAATCAGAAATTCCTCACAACTTTATGACTTTTTGAGAAGAGAGTATTTTTAATTCAATCTATGCCTCAATATATATGATGAAACTTCTAATCATTGTATTTCTTAAATCTAAGCAGGCTGAATGTAAAGATTGTTATCCCGATAATGGCGAGCATTTTATATTGAAAAGATAATTCAGCCATACTGCTCCCTTTTAAGAAGAGTGAACGTAAAATATCTATAAAATAGGTAAGAGGTAGTAGATATGAGATGCCCCTGATTGGATAAGGTATATTCTCAACAGGAAATATGAATCCGGACAGAAGCATTGATGGAAGGAAGAATAGGAACATTACTGACATCATCGCCTGTTGCTGTGTATTGGTATTGGATGAGAAGAATGTAGCAACACCAAGGGTAGAGAATAAAAATAGCAATATTGCAACGGCAAAATCAAAGACAGTTCCTCTAAATGGAAGTCCAAACCAGAATATTGAGAGCAGATTTACCAGTATCACATCTAATATTGCTATGAGCATAAATGCTGACATCTTACCTAATATTATCTGATATGGCTTGATGGGTGTAACGAAGAGCTGTTCAATGGTCCCGGTCTCCTTCTCTTTGACGAGAGACATTGATGGGACAAGCATTGCAACGATTGAGAGCAGGAGTGCAAATATGGCTGGAATCATAAAGAATGAGCTCTTGAGCTCTGGGTTGTGCCAGACCCTTATTTCATAATCAATCTGTATATGAGGTAATGAGCTTTGATTGATGAATTTATTAAATATCTTTCTGGCATAAAATAGCGCAACATTTGCTGTAGTTCCCTCTGTCCCATCTGCAATAAATAAGACCGATATTTCTCTATCAGAATACATCTTCTTCTCAAAGTTTTTTGGTATGAGTAGTGCTGCATTAATACGATTTGATTTAAATAGATTGTCTATATCATTCTGATTATCCACATAGCTGTTTAATAAGAAATATGAACTGCTGATAAAATTGTCAATCAACTCCTTTGATAGTCTGCTTCTATCCATATCGTAAACAGCAAGATTTATGTTTTTGATATCAAATGTCGCTGCATATCCGAGTATTATCAACTGTAAGACCGGTGCTACAATCAGGATTGGTAATATCCTCTTATCCCTTCTGATCTGTCTCAACTCCTTTCTGATAAATGCTATCAATATCCTCATTGAATAATACCCCTTCTCTTGATTCTTATGACTGATATGAGGATGATAAATATTGAATATAGGGTGAGCAAGATAGTGTCAGACAGGAGTTCATACGGCGTTGAACCTTTTAGAAGAATTCCTCTAATGATACTTATGAGATATCGGGCTGGGACCATTAAGGTAATTGCCTGAATTATCTCTGGCATATTCTTTATTGGAAAGACAAAACCGGAAAGTACCATTGTGGGCAGAAGGGTGGAAAATGCCGCAATGGTAAATGCTACCTGCTGGGTATTTGCTACAGTGGATATAAGAATTCCAAAACCCAATGCACATAGGAGAAAGACAATTATTGAGTATGAAAAATAAAAAAATGAGCCTTTAAATGGGAGTTTAAAAAATATCATTGAAATTGTTATCATTATAGCGGTGGAGATGATGGAGATTATAAAGTATGGAATGAGTTTCCCGAGAATTAAATCAATTGGATCTATCGGGCAGAGATGAATCTGCTCAACTGTCTTATTTTCTTTCTCCCTAACTATGGAAATTGATGTAGATATTGCACCTACAATCATAATGACAAAGGCAATTAGACCGGGGATCAGATATAGTGGACTTTTTAGTAAGGGATTAAAAAATACTCTCTGAATTAGCTCAGGTTTATTATGCTGTAAATTTGATGATCCACTTTTTGACATCTCGTTGATTAGTATTTGCCTGCTATATTTTTCAAGCGCAGATAATAGATAGTTAAGCGAATATTGAGTAGATTGTGCGTTTGACCCATCTACAATTATTTGAACTCTGGCGTCATCGCCTTTTAATAATTTGATTTGTGTTTGTGGGTAGATAATTATCCCTAAATGTGCGGCTGAACTCCTTATATCTCTCTCAACTTCCCTTTCGGAACTATTAAAATTTATGAGTTTAAAATATTTACTTGAGGTCAGAGTTTCAATGAGATTACGACTGAAATCTCCCCTATCCATATCATAAAGGCTGATTCTTATTTCACTGATGTCCAGCGAGATGGCATACCCATAAAGAAATAACAGGAGAGATGGTAGAAATAGTATTGAGATTAGACTTAATCTATCTCTTTGTATCTCAATGAACTCTTTCTTTATAAATGGCATCTGTCTTTTAAACATTTGTTGACCTTATAAATACATCGTCGAGAGATGGTTTGGTGATATTTATATGGTTTTCACCAATATTTAAGAGGGCGGCAATATGTTCTCTCTTTACCTCCTTTTTTGCAATTATTCTTATCTTCTTTCCGTAGATATATGATTCAACCACCGAGATGTCATCTTTTAGAATATTAAGAAGCTTTTCACTCTCCTTGAATCTTGCTATTTCAAAAATATTGTATTCAAAATTGTTCAAGATATCAGCAGGCCTCCCATCAAGTATTATCTTCCCTTTATTAAAGAAGAATATCATATTACAATACTCAGCCTCATTTAAAAAATGTGTGGAGAGAACTACTGTTGCTTTATACCTTTTGATAAAATTCATTATATAATAAAAGAACTCCCTTCTGGATATGGGGTCAACTCCACTTGTTGGTTCATCTAAAAATAATATTGATGGCTTATGAATGGTAGCTGAGGCAAGTGCAATCCTCTGCTTGATGCCGAGTGGTAAATCGCCTGTGAGCACTTTTAAGTAATTTTTTAGATTGAGTGCCTCTACAACCTCTTGAAATCTCTCTCTCTTATCTTTGCCCTTCATATTAAAGAGGTCAGCAAAAAACAGGATATTCTCCTCTGCATTCAGGTCTGCGTATAATGAAAAGTTCTGGGACATATAACCAATTCGACC
>JBMFOP010000130.1:0-6243 GCA_049969675.1 Myxococcota bacterium
GAGAGAATCAGGAGATATTTCAAATCCGACGACGGATATTCAGATTGTATGTAAATCCCTTCTTTTTCTTATTTGCCTCTAACAACTGCATTCCAGTATTCCATTTCCAGTCTTTATCTCTCTTTGTCTTATAAATTCTTAAACAACATTCAATATCTGTATCCAGAACTAATGCGATTCATATTTATAGAAATTAAATATATTTGAGGCTTTCATTAAAATTTATTTCGGACAGATGTGATGATTAGAAGAACATAACCTCTGATATACATGTTCTTGGATTCTTTTTATTGCTCCCCTTCTCCACCTTATCAATAGTTATCTCCACAGAATAAGTAGTTGTGTTCTCCTCAAAGTATATCATATATTGGTATGCACCCTGTGTCTCAGCCCTCGGAGATTCAATCACTCCAAGTACTGGAGATGAGACTAATTGATACTTCCCTCTTGTGATCTGAGTCTCGGTGCCATTGGAAAGTCTTATTGAAAAAGAGGTAATCCTGTTATTTGGCTCCCATGAATCCTCAGTATCCATACAACCTGGTATCATTATCATAGCCTTTAAGGTCTGATTCCCATCAAATTCAAATCTGATATTATCCTTTGCATTCTTCTTTGCCTTCGTGTGGTCAGGTGACCAGGAGGAGCCAATATTCCCGTCCGCTGCCCACTTCGCTGGATTCAGGACATCTGAAGACTGATTCACACCCTTTTGGGGCCTCTCAGATAACTCACTGGATGCCTCTACATTCTTCACCTTGATAGGGGTTAAGAAATTGACCACCTTAGGATTTTCATCTTTTACATACATCCCATTTTTGTATCTATAGATATCATACAATCCACCATATATAACTGTTGTGGGGGGCTTTGTATGTCCGAAGTAGACCAGTCTCTTCTCCTTCGGAATCAATATCTCCTTTGAACCATTCTTATCTTCATCAATTAGATTTATCCCTTCCTTTATCTCTCCATAAGATATCACTTTTTCATTGCCTGCTGGTTGACCTTCAATCTTTGAAAAATAATAGCTCCCTTCAAATATCTTCTTATATACACCACCGTATGCAGCAATTATTATTAGGTGGCTCCCGGTCTCATCAGGAGAGTCGTCTTTGAGCCATATCAATAAATCCAACTTCTTATCTCCATTTACATCATCAATCTCATACTTCTCAAGTGTAAATGCCTCCTTTAACTTATATTCAATCATCTCCTGATAATTTCTCTTATCATCTGTACCCTTGAGAACAATAAAAGACTTCTTATCTTTGTCTCTACTTACAAGTAGTACTAACTCTCTTACATTATCACCGTCCATATCGGCGTAATCCTCTGAGAGAATCTCCACCTTCTTCTTCATCAAATCTTTATAGTAGGCTGTAGTCTTAAATGGTACTGTCTCCTGCGCAAAAAGCGCCACCCCAATTAGGGATATCAACAAGGTAAAACATAACTTCTTCATAAAAAACCTCCCTGATATGGATGTAAACTATCTACCACCAGGGAATATATTTAGCAAACAAAAATAGCTACAAAGAAAACTCCTGTAAAAAATATTAATATCTCATTGCTGTCCAGAATAAGCTCCACTGGGAAGTTAACCCTTTATAAAATAAAAATTCTGGACAGATGGGTTAATATCTGGTACCTCTTCTCTCAAGAAAGCTGTATTCACAGCCGCAGTAGTCCTGTCTGTAAAGGTTATGTTCCTTTGAGATCTGACAGGACTTCTTAAATCCATCCTTCTTCTTAAAATCCTCTTCAAGAAATTTTAATCCATACTTCCTTGCTATGATATTTCCAATTTTGAATATCTTCTTTGAACTCTTCATCGGTGCAATTGTGAGTGTAGTGGTAAAATATTCTATTCCCAATCTCTTTGCCTCCCTCGCGGTGCGGTCAAGTCTTAAGGCAAAACAGACATTACATCTGATATCCCCCTCTTTTCTATCTTTAAGTTTCTCTGTCAATCTATACCAGAGATCCACATCACATAAATCCGATAGATATTCCATATTTTGTTTTAAAAAAAATCTTTTAGTCTCCTCTTCCCTCTTAATAAGCTCTGAAGCAGGATAGATATTGGGATTATAAAAGAAGCCCATAACCTTATAACCCTTTTCAATGAGATGTAATGCAGAATATGTGGAACACGGGGCACAACAAATATGTAACAATACCTTCACTTTGAATCCTTCTTCTCACGATTTTTCAGATTACTATTGACTGCAATTATTGCCTTGAGATAGTTATATGCCTGATATAATACATTATCATCCTTTAATATCCCACTCCTTGATGACACAAATCCCTCTGCTACCTTCTTCCTGTTCTTAAGATGTCGTGGCAAATCCTTCTCCTTTATTGGCGCCTCCTTCTTTTCAATCACAATATCATCAATCTCAATATCCGGCACTATTCCTACCTCCTGAATCGCCTTCTTATCAGGGGTATAATATCTTGCAATTGTGAGTTTCAATGCTGATTTATCCTCAAGTTCCAGTATGGTCTGCACAGAGCCCTTCCCAAATGTGGTACTCCCGGCAATAACAGCACGCTTATGGTCCTTGAGTGCCCCAGCCACAATCTCGGATGCCGAAGCACTTCCGCCATTTACAAGACACAACATCGGATATGGTGGCTGTGTATCATCTGGATGTGCCATCTCTGCCTCATACTCCTCCTTCTTTCCTCTACCCTGAGTATATACAATGACACCCTCTGAAATGAAGAGGTCTGCTACTCGCACCGCCTGTTCAAACAGACCGCCCGGATTATTTCTCAAATCCAGAATAAGCCCTTTGAGTTCCCCTCCAGCCTTTTCTGTCAGATTCTTTAATGCCTCTCTCAACTGTACATAGGTCTTATCCTGAAAACTGGAGATTCTCACATATCCAATCTTTTCATCAAAAAGTTCGGATGTCACGGATTGCATTCTTATACGTTCCCTTATCAATTTAAAAATTAGAGGTTCATTGATCAACTTTCTCTTAATCTTTAATTTTACCTCCGAACCCACAGGACCTTTCAACAACTTATTCACCTCATCAATTGAAATCTTCTTTGATAATATTTTGTCATCTACTTCCAGTATTACATCTCCACTCTTAATACCGGCATTTGAGGCAGGTGAATCATCAATAGCGGAAACTACAATCACCTCACCCTCTCGGACTGTTATCTCCAGGCCGATTCCAGCATACTCCCCGAGTGTACCTTCTCTTATATTCTGATACTGCTCAGGGGTTAAAAATGCTGAGTGCGGATCCAACACATCCATCATACCCTGAATGGCAGAGTATATCAACTTCTCGTCAGAAATCTCCTCTACATAATTATTCTTAATGTATGAGTAGGCCTGTGAAAAGACAGCAAGTTTCTTATAAACCAGATCCGTAGTGGTAGCCGCAAGTAAGAATAACACAAAGACAATCATTATAACTCCCGCTCTCTTCATATAACCTCCAGATTATTTGATATAATGCATAGGGTCAACTGCCCTTCCATTCTTACGAAGCTCAAAATATAAAACGACCCCTTCACCTGAACCTGTATCACCTACAAACCCTATCACATCTCTCTCCTTTACCTCCTCACCCTTTGAAACCTCTGCCCTCGCGAGGTGAGAATAGACAGAGATAAAACCTGCCCTATGTTCCACAATCACCGTATTCCCAAATCCCTTCAACCAGCCCGAGAATAGCACCTTTCCATCGGAGACACAATAGACTTCTGACAGAAAAGGTGATTTTAACAAAATGCCCTTTGAAAACTTTTCAAGCTGCATACCCTCATCGTAATATGCACCAAATTCCCTTATTAAATCCCCCTCCCTTACAGGCAGGATAATTTTGAACTCTTCATTCGTGGTATCAAAACTCTGCTTCTCTCCATTCCTGCTTATGACATCATCAATCCTTCTTGAAGACTCTTCTCTCTGAACTGATGAGATCTTCTTATAAGCAACCACATCCTTTTCTATCTTCTTATACTTCTCAGAGATAAGTTCATAAACCCTCTCTATCTTAGCCTCAAGATTCTTTTTTGCCAAATTGCTCTCTTTGAGTCGCTGATTTAGGACCTCAATCTTCTCCCGATATTCATTGTTGAGTTTGTAAATAAGACTGAGATTTTCATCATATTTCTCAATCATACTTTTTATGTATTCTCCATATCTAATATTTTTTGTCTCTATATCTTTCATAATAATAGGATTTATCTTCTTCTCAATATTAATGAAGAACAAAATTCTTACAATATTTTCCAGTTCCTTACAAATCTCCTCTGTCTTATGTTTATTCAACTCAATCTGAGAATTAATCTCAAGAATCTCCTTCTCAAATCTCAAAATATCCGATTTAATCCTGCCCGCCTCATCCTCCAATATAAGAAGTTCCCTCTCATATTTCTCAATTTCTCCCGCAGATAGAGAGAGATTTATACATAAGAGAGTAAGCAAATATAAAAATCTAATCCTCTTCATATAATCCTTTAATAAACCTATTTACAAATCTAATTACACCAAAGAGCCCGGATAAGATTAATATTGAAAATATTAATAAAATATCAGAACCACTTATAGTAACAGGTTCAAAAGAGAATATCCCCGTATGCAAGATACGGCCAATAAAGGGCATTAATACCACTGCACCACCAGATGCAATTAATAGACCCAACAAAAAACCAAGGCTGACCACCAGAATCCCTTCCAGAATATAAGGTATTCTGATATCCAGATAATCACCACCCAGAAGCTCAACCAATTCTATCTCCTCTCTCCTATTGTTATTTAAGTTGAGCCCTATTGTATTTGACAGGATATAAAAAGAGGAGATACATACAATCAAAAATATTATTCCTTTGAAATAGATTGAATATTTTCTCACCTTGAAAGAGAGTTCCATCAAGCCAGAATTTATCCTTATCTCCTTAAATGCACCATTGCTTTTTATATCAGTAAGAAATTGCTCATAAGCAATCTTATTCAGCGACCTCTTAAATTTTATTTCAAAGAGGTGAGGAAGGACTTTATCTGGCACAATTTCATAGGCAGAGGTTGAGAGAGAAAATACCTTCTTCAATTCATTGTAGGCAGAGGTGGGTGAGATATATTTATAATATTCAACTCCTTCTTCCCCCTTAATCAATCTTTCAAAATTACTGACCTCCTCCTCTGATACAGAATCATTAAGAATTATCGCAGCGGAATTCTCTGAGACCAGTCCCTCAATAAACTCTACTACATTTTCAATTATGAACAATAACAGGATTGAGAAGAAACTTATTACAGCCACATTGACTATTGAACTAAAATTATTGAACCTGTTTCGCAAAAAATTTAAGTATGCCCGTTTGAAGAAAAAGGTACCCCTCATCTCTCCTCCACCCTGCCATCCCGTAGATATAATAGAGGCTTATTATATCTCTTTATCAATTCCAGATTATGAGTGGCAACTATGACCGTAGCACCTCTCACATTCATATCTACCAGCATATCCATAATCTCAATCGCCCTCTCATTGTCCAGATTCCCTGTAGGTTCATCAGCCACAAGCAATGTGGGGTTCTTTACAATAGCCCTTGCAATCCCAATCCTCTGTTGCTCACCACCGGAGAGTTGGGGTGGGAATTTCTCTGTCTTGTGAGCAAGTCCTACATAATCTAATGCAGAAAATACCCTCTGCCTGATTCTAAATTCTGGTTCTTTGTTTATATATAAAGGCAATGCCACATTTTCATATACATTTAGATATGGGATGAGCTTAAAATCCTGAAATACCACACCAATATGTCTCCTGAGTTCCTCCATCTCAACCCTTTTGAGGTGCAAAGTATTTTTGTCATCAATGAGCAACTGTCCGGAAGAGGGAAATTCCCTAAGATATATCAACTTTAAGAGCGTAGACTTCCCGGCACCTGATGGACCAGTAATAAATAAAAATTCTCCTTTCTCTATCTTGAGATTGATATCTATCAATGCTGAAATATTACCAGAATAATATTTGTAAATATGAAATGCCCTTATCATATATTCCAGTATTTCAAAATAACATAATCAAATTACTATATCAATTTTAATTTGCTATTCTGCCTCTGATTGAATAGTAAATTCTCTTAAGTCACAATGGTAGTGCAAAAAATCAGATAAATAATTAAAAGATACCTCTTACCACCCTAAGACATACGCAAATATTAGTGGAGCAACTATTGTAGCATCACTCTCTATCACAAATTTTGGGG
>JBMFOP010000131.1:0-6058 GCA_049969675.1 Myxococcota bacterium
ACTCCAAGGAGCAAACCTCCACTGTATATCTCCACATTCTCCGGCATAGATCTAACCGTGATAACAATACCATCACCAACCCTTGCCGTCCTGATAGGTCTCGTCCCCTCCTTCTTCTCTGTCTTCACCTCTATGCCCTCAACCTTATTCTCGTTAGCCTTCTCATCCTCTCCCTTCTCAGATTCTGGCTCCACCATATTCTGTTCAACCTTCTGTTCAGTTACAACAGGCGCAGGTTGATGTACTGCTGCAACCTCTACAGTCTTCTCCTCCTTCTTCCCTCCACCATTTGTAAAGAAGAATAGAATTGATGCCGCAAATATGAGAATCAAAATCACAATTACTATTGCAACCCACTTTCTGTTACCACCACTTACCGCCTTTATCTCTTCACTGATCGCTGACTCGTCTACTGGTATTACTGCATCAGAAGTCTTTTGCTGTTCTATCACCACATCAGAAGATGCCCTGGAAATCGCCTGTTTATTCTCTATAGTGGTAGATATGATAACTGCCCCATCAGAGGACTGCGATTGATCTGTAATCTGCATCTGGCCACTTATTGTCCTTCCGGGTTGAGGTGAAAGGTCATTTATCCCTGTCTTATTTACTGAAATGGCGCTCTGAAGAGGTGAAGATTGATTGGCGGTTACTGAGCCCATCTCCTGAGAATTATACTGAGCGGTAAAACGAGATGCTTGAGGAGGAGCAGATACCTCTACTGAGGGAATTGCCGCCTCCTCGGGTGAAGTCATCACCTGCTGTGGATTAAATGCGATTGTCTTCTTGGGTTCCACCACCTTTGTAGAGGAGGATAAAAGCTGTATCAATGCCTGAGTGATTTCAGTCATATCCTGAAATCTGTCCTCAGGTCTCTTATTAAGACATTTGAGGATAATCTGCTCCATCTGGATGTGAATATCTGGATTAATCTCCCTTGGACTCTGCGGCTTCTCGGTCTGATGCATCATCAGAATTCTTATGGCGTTATCGGCAAGAAATGGGAGCCTCCCGGTCATCATCTCATACATAATAACACCGAGCGAATAGATATCAGTTCTATTATCAACAGACATTCCGGATGCCTGTTCGGGGCTCATATATTCTGGAGTCCCCACAATCATCCCCATTGCAGTCAGCTTCTCTGCCCTGTCCGATGTATCCAGCATCTTGGAGATACCAAAGTCCAGAATCTTTACAAAATCTTTCCTGTCTGGTCTATCAATCAGGACTATATTCTCCGGCTTCAGGTCTCTGTGAATAATCCCCTGAGCATGGGCAGCTGAAAGTGCCTTCGTAATCTGAAGCAGAATGGGGACCGCCCTCTTAAGTGGAATAGAGCCGGACTTTTGAATCAGCTCCGAGAGCGGCATTCCATTTAGATGTTCCATCACAAAGTAGACAGAGCCATCCGGGGTCTTCCCGAAATCCGTTACCTCAATAATATTTTCATGACCTATCTTTGATGCGGCAATTGCCTCATTCTGGAATCTCCTCACCACATCTTCCTTTCGGGCGAGGTCATACCTCAATACCTTTATCGCCACATTTTTTTTCAAAAGGATATGCTCAGCAGAATAGACAGAGCCCATTCCACCTTCACCCAACTTGGAGATAATCTGATACCTGTTATCCAGAATCATTCCTATCAGAGAGTGAGAGGGACCAGATTCCGGGTCATTAATCAACTTCGTGGCATCATTCGGGCAATAATTTATATCTGTGGGAAATTTAGATTTGCAGGTTGGACAGAATTTCATACCTTCATACCTATATTGGCACTCCTTATAACAGAAACATTCCTTATAGTCAATTTAAGAGGTATAAAATTATTCAAAAACAATCTCATCCTTTCTGTGAGATTCAATTGCGTCCTCTTCATAATCCCTCGTCCTACCACTGTCATATTCTGCCGCCTTATAATATTCATGCTGAATAATCAGGTCCATAATCTCATTGGTACCCGTCCATATCATCATCAATCTGATGTCCCTCAATATCCTCTCAATCGGGAATATATCTGTATAACCTATGCCACCCATCACCTGCATTGCATTATTTACCACCTCCCATGCGGTCTCTGTGGAAAATTTCTTGGATTCGGAGACAAGTCTCCTTATGTATGCCGGATCACATAAGTTATCTATCGCAATTGCAGTTGCATATACAAGTGAAGATACTGCATCCAACTTTGTAACAGAATCCGCTATCTTAAATGAGACCGCCTCAAATTCTCTAATAAATTTCCCAAATGCCTTCCGTTTTGTGGAATATCTTGCAGCAATAGATAAGGCGCTCTTCGCTGCTCCAATGGCACCTGCAGAGGTGGTCATTCGCTCCGGAACCATCATCTGATAGAATATCTCTGCACCACCATTGAGTCTGCCTACCAGATTCCTCTCGCTTACCTTTACATCCTTAAAGAGAATCCTCCCAGCCCCACCACCCCTTGTCCCCATCAGTCCATAGAGATATTCTGTCCTAACACCAGACTCTCTATCCACCAGAAATACACTAATTGATTTATGTGGCTGGGCAGTCTCATCAGTCTTTGCATATACCATAAAGAAATCAGCCCCCTCAGCACCTACCACAAATCTCTTCTGACCGTTCAGCACAAAATAATCCCCCTCTCTTCTTGCAGTTGTGGTGCAACCAAAAAAATCAGAGCCACCCCGCGGCTCTGTCAGGGCTTCAGCACAGTACTTCTCACCCTTTAGCATCGGCTTTAAGTAATTCTCCTTCTGATAATCATTCCCAAATTTATTGATTGCCTCCCCCACTATTGAGACCAGAGAATATAAACAGGCAAGTGAGCTACCGAGCACACCAATCTCCTCAAGGGCAATTACCTCATCCTGCCATAAAAGTCCCCTTCCTCCTACAGATTGTGGGAATCTCAGCCCTAAAAGATTTCTCCTCCCAGCCTCTTTTAAGAACTCCTTTGGATATTTTACAACATCCTTATCCATATCCAGAAGTAGCTGCCTCGGGACCCACCTTACAAAGTCAATCACCTCTTCTCTCAGCCTCTTTTGATGTTCATTTAATAGATGATTTAGCATAGGTAATTCCTCCACACACAAAAAAAAAACCGCTGTATTCAGATGAGAATACAGCGGTTATAATCAGGTCAGAACATAGAGATTACAGTCCGGATACACCGTAATCCCGCATAAACATCATCATCATATTTAGCACAGATTCCATACCATTAACTCTGTAATAGCAGGAATCCTCGCCGAACTTCTGCATACAGGTATTGGTATCATATGCGTCTTTATACATATTTGCCCTATCAATAGCGGCGCACCCGATTGACCTATCCACATTTACACTCTGAACAGGTCTAAATACCCTGGCACCATAGTATGTATAAGGATTAAAGAGGGACTGATATTCACATCTTACAGAATTATCATAAGGAGTATAACCACACTCCTCACCCTCAATGCAGATCTTCATAAAGTTAAAGAATGTGGTGTCAAAGAAGACTGACAATCTATCAACTGCAAATAACATACCGTAAATCTGATTATAGAGCGAAGTGCCGGGCTCAATCACACTGGAGTTCTTATAGATTTCATACTGATTTCTCTCAGGGAGCTCTCTTCCAGTGAAATTATCTCCGTACCAGATATTTCTCGGTTTAAGTGTCCAGTTTCCACCATTGTTCTCAGCAATCCACGCGTACTTGTGGTAATCTTCATTAATAAGACCGGTGACAATGTCAATCAGTTCGTTCTGGAAGAAGTCATAATAGTTGATATAAAACCTGATACCGCTCGCCTCAGGGAACCCCCAATCACGGGTTGTCAATGCATCAAGCGCCATAATTTTATCAATCACTGTACCAATAATGCTTATCCTGTAGATTCGTCCATAATAACCACCTTCATATTTATGCCAGTAATACTTTGCATCGCCGAGTCTGAGCCTTAAGTCACAATCATCCCTTTCGGGGTCACTGGAACTGAATTTGAGATATTTGGTACCAGGGACATATGTATAACAACCGACATCAGGTTCACCAAGGATCTTGTTGAAGAAGTTTAGACCTACTGTAGATGCAATGTACATATCATTCAAACCACCGGGGATATTCCAGTTGGAAGGAGACCTCATACCCGGCTCATAAAAATACTGGTATAACATCGCCTGATACTGCTTGCCAATGGTAACAAAATATCTCCCAAAAACCCTCGCATCATAGTCAAACCCAAAATTTCTTCTATATCTCCTAAAATTGTTAAAGATATAGTTCTTATTATAGAGATCTATCTCATTTATTACTATCTCTCTTGAGGTCACACCTTCGTCCCAACGATTACAGAATGGGAGGTCTGTAGTCCTCTCATCGGAGCAGAATCTGTATTTGACAAAGTTATTTGCCTCAGAACCCCAGTTCTTATTCTGATAGAAATGTGAACAGACCTTGGGAACTGTAGGGGCGGCACCACACTTCTGACCCTTTGCATAGCCCGGGCAATCGGAATCCACCGAGCATCTCTCACCCCCGAGGTAGAAATCAGTTCCTTTATCCAATCTCATACAGATACCGGTAAGACAGGTCTGACCAAAATTCTTAAATGGACAATCCTCTGTAGAATCACAGTTTTCACCACCTGTATAAAATACAGCATCCACTTTATTTTGATAATTCTGTTCATAACTCGGTTCTCCATCCCACTTTTCAGCCACAGACACAACTGCCTTATTTCCATTGTAATTGATCTCTCTCAATCCATAACCAAATTTAATTGAGGCTATATCCCAGCTATAGTTGGACAATGGGTATCTCTCTCCCCAGATATCGTCTCCGAGATTAAGATCGGCATTTCTAAAATCTCCTTTATCCAGATCAAGACCTACAAATCCATCTGTATAGAACTGGGCGCCATAATCCATAATAGAGGTCAACTGATAGAGATATGCACCCTCTTCCCTCATCTTCTTTCTGAACTTATCCCAGACTCTCAGATAATTGTTATATTCGCCTTCATTTTGAAATACCGGGACATTAAAGAAGTCAAAGTTTGCAAATTCGGGGTCTGATGCCTTAACCCTCTTATAGATATCCCACCACTCCTTCTTAAAATTAATAGCGTCAAAGGAGCCTTCAAACTGATGTCTTAAACCGAGGGTATGTCCAACCTCATGCTCTGTTACACCTCTGTAGATGGCTGTATATACCAGTTCTGCCACCTGATCTCTCGTCCAGCCCTTCTCTGCATATTTCTTCACAAGGAAGAGAACTCCATCATCAATATATTCATTCGGTTCAAGGATGCAATGATATCTGCCTTTAAGATACTCTGACCTATGGAAGTTCTTTACTTTATCATACCAGTGCTCTCTTATTGGACTGATATAATCAACCACCTCATCGGTCATCTCACCATTAGCGAGTTCATATCTAACTCCTCCCTTTACCACAGCAAGGTCCTGAAAGAGCATCATCTTTTCAAGTTCGGGGTGATTCTTCAGGACATTTGCCTTTCTTGCACTGATTGCGGTCATAGTATTTTTATCGGATAGCAACCTTGCAATATCTTCTTCCGTCCTGGCGCCGTTTGCCCTCACCTTTGCAAAGAGATTTTCAAGTTTTGCCTGAACTATCTCCGTTGGCTTCCAGGGACCGTTCTCCGGACCCATCGGCTGAACGCCAGTTCCGTACATATTTGTAAAATAACCTCTGATATCCTCCCCCTGTGCGATGCTCTGAATATATCTCTGACATTGCTCATCAGTTCTATTTCCTCTGGAGCAATAGTAAACTATATCAAAGAACTCCATTGACCTCTCTTTGTATGTAACAAGGGCTGCACCATAGACATTTGCAGTCGCATTGATGATCTCACCAGTCTCAGGGTCAGCCTCCGATGGACCATATCCGAGAGGTCCACCAGCCATTGGCTTGGAGATATAATAAATCATACTGTATCTGAGATCACCTGGTGATTTCTTACAATCAGGAGATTGTCTCTCTTCAATAGTTAAATCCTTAACTTCTTTACCCTTCTCCTGAGCTATCTTCTCAAGCATACCCATCTGATAG
>JBMFOP010000132.1:0-6030 GCA_049969675.1 Myxococcota bacterium
TGAAGTGGAATGGCTCATTTATCTGGGATGAGAAGAGCAATATTGCTGTATTTGCATCTTCCTGGCTACCGACTGATGGGCCTTTTCCACCATTATATGATGACGGGCCTATCTCAAAAGGAGGGCACGAGATGGAAGGCGCGGTTGCAGGTGACCACATCTTCTCAACCGAGATATATATTAAGCCCGATGCCGAAAATGATATAGTCTTTGAATATGGACTTATAAATGAATGGAATTACTGGATATGGGAAGGTCCAAACGGACAGTTTATTATTGAAAAGGGATTTACAGGGAAGAAAGATGCACAGGGGATAAAGTTTCATAAGTTTGGTGATGTAGATGCGAAGATTCTGATAGATATGAATAATATTCATCCAGATTTTAAGGGTGGTGCAAAGATTGAGAATGTCTTTATTAAAGGCTCTATGAATTCCTGGACACCTGTGCAGATACTGGACGATGGGCAGAATGGAGATGAGAAGGCCGGGGATGGTATTTATACCTACATTCATTCAAAACATCTGGGTGACCACGATGGACTACTCTATATAGGGCAGCATGCCCAATTTGTCTTTGTATTTAATAGTGAAGATGGTGTTGAGTACAAAGTGAATGGGGATGCGGCAACTGAAGGTGTGAAGGCATATACCGATTATAATATCCGTGGTGAATTCTTAGAAGAGGAGATATCCCTTGAACTGGAGTCAAGAGGTAAATCCAAAAACACCACAATCATTGTTGGGAGAGGGAAGGGAGAAAGTGCGGCTCCAGTAATCACCTTTATTGAACCAGATAGAGGACCGATCAGTGGCGGAACAGCGGTCTCAATTAGAGGTAAGAATTTTAAGGACGGAGCAAAGGTCTATTTCGGAACCAAAATGGCATCTAACATACAATTTTTAAGCAGTAACGAACTTGGAGTTATTACCCCTGCTGCAAGTAAGGGGAGCGTGGATGTAAAGGTTGTAAATCCAGATAATAAGGAGGCGGTCTTCAAGAATGGCTTTACTTATGAAGATGTGCCAGCACCGAAGATTCTCTCTATTTCTCCAGACAGAGGTGAAACAGATGGGGGGACTGATGTCACGATCAATGGAAATGATTTTGTAAATGGTGCAAAGGTCTTTATTGGGGATGAGTGCAAGGGTGTTATATTTGTAAGTTCTTCAAAATTGACCTGTAAGACCTCCCCGCACAAGAAGGGCACTGTGGATGTTATTGTGAGAAATCCAGATGGTCAGATGGATATACTTTCGCAGGGTTTTACATATTACGAGGCCAATCCAAAGGTAGATTGGTGTAATATACAATGGCCCTTTGAGTTAACTGTGGTGATTAACAATCAATCAGATGCAGTTTATTCACAGGTCTATGAAGAGGGTGTAACAGAGATTGCCCAGCAGGGAAGCGGTGTTATCAGGGGACAACTCGGATATGGTCCACCAGAGGATGACCCAATGGTAGATGATACTAAATGGAATTGGGTAGATGCCACCTTTAATGTGGATGTCGGTAACAATGATGAATATATGGCAAAGATTACTCCGGATAGGACAGGGAGCTTTATATATGCATTCAGATACTCAATGGATGATGGGAAAAGCTGGGTGTATTGTGATAAAGATGGTTCGGATAATGGATTCTCACTTTCACAGACTGGAATTCTAACTGTAATTGATGCGGCTCCCAATCCTCCAAAGATAAACTCAATAAATCCCGTAAAGGGAAGTACTTATGGTGGTGACCCCGTTGAGATAAACGGTGAGAATTTCCTTTTAGGAATCAAGGTCTACTTTGGTTCAAAGGAGGCATCCCATGTAATAGTTAATAATTCTGCTGATGTGGTCTGTAAGACCCCACCGTATCCAGCAGGTAAGGTGGATGTAAAAGTAGTGAATCCCGATGGACAATCTGCTACCCTTTCACTGGCATTTGAATTTGAATCCCCTGCTGCACTTCCTCAATGGGGAAATTTACAATGGCCTTATTCTATGAGGGTGGAGGCTGGAGTTGAGACTGATTATATCTATGGACAGGTATATCATCCGGGAGTTACTGATTCTCCGGGACAGGGGGCTGGAATTTATGCACAACTTGGTTATGGCCCAAGAGGTACAAATCCAGTTGATTTAGACTGGAAATGGGTAGATGCTGAATATAATACAGACAGTGGCAACAATGATGAATACAGAGCGAAACTGACAATTCCCAATAGTGGTCATTATTCCTATACATTTAGATATTCCTTTGAT
Source organism: Myxococcota bacterium (assembly GCA_049969675.1). Taxonomy (GTDB): domain Bacteria; phylum Myxococcota; class SpSt-1050; order SpSt-1050; family SpSt-1050; genus SpSt-1050. The sequence goes on from JBMFOP010000132.1 coordinate 2,256, forward strand.
GGCACAAATTGGTTATATACAGATTCTGATGGAAGTGATAATGGAGTATCTCCGGATAAGCTTGGTCGGCTCGCTGTTGGAGATGTTGTGGATTGGTGTAATATTCAATGGCCTGATATCTATGGGGCAAATACAGGTGAGGATAGAGAGATATATTCACAGGTTTATCTAAGTGGTGTGACAAATCAGGTAAATCAGGGTGCTAATATAGTGGTGGAACTCTTATATGCCCCGGATTATCCATTCAATCCAGAGGGGGGCACAGTTGTTACTACTACATTCAATATGGATAAGGGTGAAAATGATGAATATAAAGGGACATTGAACTTCCAGCAGCCAGGCACTTATTACTATTGGTTCAGGGCAAAGTATAAAAATGGTCCCTGGATATATTGTGATTTGAATGGCACAGATGATGGATTCTCTTATGTGATGACCGGAAGGGCAGATATTAAATAGAGTATGGCAAATATTGGATATATTCAGGTAACGCGTAGATGCAACCAGAGGTGTAGATTCTGCTCAAATCCAGAGATTGAAAGAGATATAACAGTTGAAGTGGCAAAGAGGGAGATTGATGAATTTGTAAGACTGAAGTATAGTGGAATAATTCTTACCGGTGGTGAACCGACCATTTATGAAGAGCTTCCAGAGGTAATAAGATATGGGGTTCAAAAGGGGCTTGATGTTCGTATTATTACCAATGGTCAGAGACTCTCGGATATGGGACTTTTTAAGAAATTATATAATGCAGGGTTGAGGTCAATCCATTTCTCTGTTCACACTGTAAGACACAATCTTCAGGCGTTTCTGACAGGTAAGAAGGACTCTCTTAAGAATCTTTTCCTCTCAATCAAAAATGCTGGAAGGCTAAATATGATGACGATGATAAATATCGTAATCAACAAATACAACTCTGACCATCTGGATGAGATTGTAAAGATTCTGATAAATAGGTTCCCTTTTATAAGACATTTTATCTTTAACAATATTGACCCGACTATGAACAGGGTGAGTGAGAATCCAGATACAGTTGCAAGGCTTGTAGATTTTGAGTTAAGTCTATTTAATGCACTAAAATTCTTATCAGAGAGAGGTTATTCTTTTAGAGTTGAGAGGGTGCCGCTCTGTTATATGGCTGACTTTGCAGAATATTCAACAGAGACCAGAAAGATAATCAAGGGTGAGAATAGAATTGTCAACTTTCTGGATGAAAAGGGACAGATAATTCAGGAAAAGTTCTATCACGATAAGACAGATGTCTGTAAGATTTGCACTTACAATTCTATCTGTGCCGGTCTTTATGAGATGGATACATATTATAGTTCAAGGGAGTTGTACCCTCTATTTCTGGATCCATCAGAGGTAATCAGGAGGGTCTTAAAATCGGAATAATTCATCAAATAATAGCGCCTTCGGCACTTTTACTCTCAATAGTTGTATTATTTGAAGACCTCTTATATAGAAAGATTAGAAATGAAATAATATTTTCTGGCTTTAGTTTAATAATTTTGTTGACCCTTATCGCATCTCTATTTGATGCAGATATTACACCTATCAAGGTCGTAACAATAAGATTTATCGTCTCGGGGATTATAGGTGTTGGACTCTGGTATATAAAGGGTTGGTCTGCTGGCGATGCAAAACTCTTCTGGCTCTTATCACTCGCATTTCAGATTGAGGGGACGAGCCCTATAAGCATATTTAATGAGACATTTGTCTTCTTGATTAATATATTTTTGCCCATAATACCGGTTTTATTGTTTTCTCTTTTATATGATTATTTCAAACGAATGAAATTGAAGAATGAAGGAGTCAGGGTAGAACTCAGAGGGGTCATCAAAAATATTATGACTGTTCTGACAATGATGTTGATCTCAAGGGTGATTTATATAAATTTCTTCAGTCATCTCCCTCAGGGGAAGTATAATCTCATCTCAATGCTTCTGGTCTTCTTTATTATGTCTTCCATCTCAAAGATATTTAGAAATATCAGGATGTATATGGTCGGTGGTATAATCCTTCTAATCAATATTATTATGCTATATATTCATCTCGGAAAGGCTTTCTTCTCCCAGATATATGCTATTGGGACACTGGCACTGATTGTCATAATCTTTAGAATATTTTATGAATCTGTGTTGAAATATCTGGATGTAGAGATTGTAAGATTGGAGAAGTTGAGAGTGGGAGATTCCCTATCAAAGGATTTTATCGTCCTGCATAATCTGGATAAGGGTGAGCTCGCAGAGAGGATGGGGAATATCTTTATGGATGGATTGACAAAAGAGCAATTAGATATACTTGTTGAACATCTGAGCTCAAAGGGTCTGGAGTATGTAGAGCGACAGAGAACGTTCTCCTTCTCCATCTATATTGTCATCGGATATGCCTTTACCTATTTCACAGATTTTGAGAATATGATAATTTTTATAAAAAGACTTTCTGGCATATAATTGTCATATAGAATATCTATGCTAAATATTGAAAATTTTGATTGCAATATTGCGGTATTTAGATTTATAAACAGTCATCACTCATCTTTTTTTGATAATTTTTTTCTATGGACAAGATTGCTCGGAAGGGGAGAGGTCATATTACTAATCCTGCTGTTTCTTCTACTTGTCAGGAGAAGAGAGGATTTTTACAGATTACTCATCTCTTCATTACTTACTGCTGTTTTAGTAATCCTCCTTAAAAATCTACTCTCTGCACCAAGACCTGCATCATTTCTTCCCGATGTCCATCTTCTCCTCCCATATTATAAAAATTCCTTTCCATCCGGGGATACATCTGTTGCAACTCTCATTCTTCTCTCCTTCTTCAGGAAGGTAAATATGGTATGCAGATTCTTACTTCTTTTATACTGGCTAATTATATCCTATGGCAGGGTCTATCTTGGAGTCCATTTTCCGCTTGACATATTGGGAGGTTTCTTGGCAGCAATTTTGTGCATTGCTTTAACGCCAATCCTTGCTAAAAGACTTTTCAAATAGAGTTCAATCAATAGGAAATAAATATTTCAAAGAATGATAAAACGGGGATTTATATTTATAAATGATAGAATCCGAAATGCTTCAAATATTATTCAGGTCAAATGTTCATTACATTACCAATAATTTTATGGGCTACATTCAACTATCTTAACCTCTCTATAATATCTACCTCTTCACCCTTAAAATAGTTCTTATAATAGACGATATCCACTATCTTTTCATTAATCTCTGTGTCATTAATCTCTATTTCTCTATTTAATCTTCCCATCCTACTGATAGATTATTTTTGCTTCTAACATCCCAGAGATTTAATCTATTATCTTCTACATATCCCATCTGTATTGAATTTATCCTACTATAACTATCCTTTGAAAATGGACCTATATTCTTAAACAAATTATTTTTATCCAGATAATATTCTGCATTCTCATTATATCTATAAAGCCTCATCTCCGGCATTAGTGATGGCTTTATAAATATATTCTTTATAACTCCCCTCAACCAGATTTATTACCCCACCATATCTGCAATCCATATTCAGTAAATCACAACTCTCGGATAATTCGTTTTTTATATCCTTCTTGTTCCCATTGCTATCCGTCAACTCAATAACTAAACTTGATTTGTCTATTGAGGACACACCATTGGATTTCATCTCAATATCTACATCTACAGCATTACTCTCTATCTTTTCACCAGAGAGTGGCTTATTTACAATTATCTCAGGGGCAGAGCAGGACATATTACCATCAGATTGATAGCCAGAAATAACTATGCCA
>JBMFOP010000133.1:0-2158 GCA_049969675.1 Myxococcota bacterium
CCTCTAAACTCTTTCAAATATTGCATAATGCTAATCAGAAGTCAAACGCAATTTGCCCTTTCTGTGCCGCTTCACTCCGACTCGTCGGCTATTCCCAGTTAAGGGTAAACTGTTGTTTTTAGTCAAAAGTCCACTTGAGTAGAAGTTACGATTAAGGAATCTAATCCTTCCTCATTCGTTATTATTATCATCTTCCCCATCCTCTCTGTAACTTTCTCCAGGGGTGATGTCCAGTATAGAGATGTTATTAAATAATACATTGACCTCTGCCTGCCACCACTTTTATAAGTATATTTCATTTAACTCTATAGTGTTTAGCAAATATATACCCAGACTACGAATGAGATTCTCTGGCAAACTTTTATCACACTTTTTAATGCTGATAACATATCTTTTCCCTTTGATGAAAAAATTTAATGAGTCAGAAATCTTCTGAATAGAGAATATAACATTTGAGTTATTAAAATTTCTTGCAATTAGTTCAACCATTATTTCATTCTTATTCAATTTTATGTCAGCAAGTTTAATTTTAATAAGTTTAAGAGACTCCTCAATGTTGTAGAGAGACTCCTTAATTTTTAAAAATTCTTCACCCATTATATTTCTATTCAAGGGAATTGGATTCGCCTGAATGAAATTCTTTAATGTCTTAATAAATAATTTTGTAAAATGAGAATCAAGTGTCTTTTTGTAGTACCATATAGATGCCTCTAAGAAGAATTTGTGAATAACCCTATTATTGTTGAAGATGGTCATTATCCCATTTTCATAATGAAGTGAATCTCCCTTAAAAATAATCTCCGTATTTGTAGTTTTTCTGAAACAGTATATGGGTCTATATTTTAAGAAATTTCCTTCAAAATTCATAGGTTGGACTATGACAAAATCCATTTGTCCTCTGATACCTCTATATATCGGTGCATCGAGTGTCCGTGATAGAAAAAAGATGGCTGGATAGAATAAGAGTTTTTCTTTTTGATGCTTAAGAATGTGTTTCTGGATAATTTCTAATCTGCTTAAGGTGTGAGGGCATCTTAAATTACAGGGGAAATAATAAAGATTTGAGAGAAAAGGATTAAAGAGTGGGTGTATCTCCCCATCAGTCTTATATCTTTTTACAAGCCATTTGAAAGGGAAGGAAGGTAGGTAGAGAAATTTATCTTTTATATACTCTTTTGTGCAACATACAGGGTACCCAAAGAGATTTCCTGTTTTTTTGATAGATCTTGAATTGAGGATATTATCGTTGTTAATAATCTCAGTAAGGTGTTGATTTTTCAACGAGTAATAAATATCTATGTGGACCTGATCTCTGGATATAATTTTTGTATATGGGAAATATCGTGATATTTCACTTTGTAATCTTTCTGCTTCTTTTGGGCTATTACACTCATATTTCCCGACTTTCCTATATCCTTTCTTCATAAGTTCATATTCCGCATTCCAGTATGATAAAGGTGGTAGGTGGGATGATATATTTGCTCTATTATATTTTCTCGGTTGATTAAATGGTTCTTTGGCAATATGGGAATCCGCATTTTCCTTTAAGTTGAATAGTTCACTTAATCTAACGATTAATTTGAGAGTATCTTTATTCTCCCGAAAGCTGGTTAACTCTATCGCATTTTTGTCAATGTGGACAGATTCCGGAAATTTTCTAACAATGTGAAATATATCGCCAATAAAATGTAGAAATGAACCTGAGATAAATTTAGTATTATGACATTGATCTTCACAGGTAATCTTTTTGACGACAATTATATTTTTTCTATTTATATAATTTTGTAATTTTTTAACAAATCTATCCATATCCCTGATGTAGTTTGAGATATTTATCAGAAGCTCTACTCTATGAGGGGCTGAACGAATAAATTGATAATCAAATGTCATAAAGATTTTACATATCATTTACTGTAACCATTTTCAACTTGTTTGATGATTTCAATTTTTGAGAAAATAGGGTTGACTGATCAGAAAAACCTTAATAGAAATAAGGGAGAAGGGGTTAAGAATGAGAAGAGAGATCTATTTTGTTTTCTTATTTGTGACAATTGCCATCATCATACTCTTTCCACTCTTACTTGATGCGAGGGCTGGGGGAGGGCACTCCTTTGGTGGTAGCAGTGGTGGACATTCCTCCGGTGGTGGGCATAGTGGT
>JBMFOP010000133.1:2258-5784 GCA_049969675.1 Myxococcota bacterium
GTGGACATTCCTCCGGTGGTGGGCATAGTGGTGGTGGCGGTGGGGATATATTGTGGTTGATAATTCTGCTGATTGAATATCCTTATATTGGAGTTCCAGTCGTAATAGGCGGAATAATATTCTTCTATTTTATGGGGAGGGGTGCAAATAATTATAGAATAAATAGTACAATCAGAAAAGCGAATAGTCTTAGTGAGTCTCAAATGAAAATGATAAAGAGTCAGAATCTCTTGAGGATAAAGGAGATTGATCCCCACTTCTCAGAGGAGAAGTTTTTGGAGCGAGTGAAGAATGCATTTATGATAGTTCAGAAGAGTTGGTCAGAGCAGAATCTGGAGCCTATGAGACCATTTGTGTCAAATGGGATAATGAACCGTTTTGCTATTCAGATTGATATGCAGAAGGCAGAGGGCTATAGAAATAGGCTTTCGGATATTGAGATTATCAGCACCGATATCATGGGTGTAACCTCAGACAATCTCTATGATAGAATTGATGTAGCATTTTCAGTCCTTATGAATGATACTGATGTGGATCTGAAAACAGGGAAGGTTTTAAGAGAGAATGAATCCTCCTTTACAGAGTACTGGACATTTTTGAGGAGGAGGGGAGCGAAGAGTCAGGACAAGGATGGACTTATTGAAGGGAGGTGCCCGAATTGCGGTGGGATTATCAAAATCACAGAGTCCGGGAATTGCGAATATTGTAAGGCATTTGTATCCGGTGGTCAGTATGATTGGGTTCTAACTGAGATAACTCAGGAAGAGGAGTATGAGAGCCCATATCAACAGGTAAATATTGTAGGTCTTGACGAGATGATGAAGAAGGATCTGGATTTTAATATTGCAGTAATAGAGGATAAGGTCTCTGTAATCTTCTTCAAGATGGTCAGGACCAATTACTTTGGAGATATCAGATACATAAAAGAGATAGCACATCCCAACTTTTATAATTCACTTTCAGGGATATTTAACCCTTCAAATGAATGGTATCAATCCATCAATGATGTGGCTGTGGGTGCGGTGGAGGTCAAAAGGATAACCATCAATAATCAGGATGGTTATGATAAGATTGATGTAATGGTAAGATGGTCTGCTTCATATTGTGAGAGAAACAGAAAGACAAAAGAGGTAAGAAATATTCAGGAGAAGAGTATAAGGACACAGACCTATACAATTATCAGGAAGTCGGATGTAAAGACAAAATCTATGTATAATTTCAAGACAATTCCCTGCAGGTCCTGTGGTGCACCACTCTCCACAAATATAGAGGATAGATGTGATTATTGCGGTGCAATTGTAAATGACGGTAGTCGGGATTGGGTACTGTACTCGGTGGATATCTATAGGCCATATAACTTTCAGACTCAATATACAGGTGTAATAAAGAGTAAGAATGAAAATCAGATTATGATACAGGCGATGGCTGCATCTATGCTTGCAGATGGGGTTATAAATGAGAGAGAGAAGGAAATGATATATACCGCGGCGCAAAATAGAGGCATTCCAAAGGGTCTCGTGGACCAGATAATAGAATCGGTAAGAAGGGGAGAGGCTATTGCAATCCCCTCAAATCTGGAGGAGGCAAGGGGGATGCTCTCTTCAATGGCGAGAGTTGCTCTCTCAGACGGGAAGATCTCTGGTGAGGAGTATAACCTCCTGCTAAGATTTGGTGAAAAATTTAATTACAGGAAGGCAGATATAGATGTGATTATCAATACACAGCGAAAACTCCTGTTTCAGGAGGCAAGAGATTTTATCAAAAGAACGAAGGTAGAATAATTGGGATATTAAATTGATTTTTTCATCTTTCATTAAATTTTCACTTTTAAAGTGCTTTATGTTGACAATATTAAAAATTGTGTGATAAAAGTCCTTACATTATGAGGAGACTTATCTTTATTACATTAGCCATTTCATCTGCTATATTAGGTGCGCGACAGTATCTTGATATAAATAATCCAGATATGAAGCCGTACCCTATCGCGTTTGTCCCTATTTTACCTCTCGGGGATACATCAGATGAGATTAAGGAGTTTAATGATACCTTTAATTTTGATATTGAACTGGCTGGCATATTCAAAGTGATATCCCCCAAATCTTTTACTGCTGATACCGTTAAAGAGGGGTTTAGTGAAAAGACGATTCAGTTTCAAAACTGGGCGGATATAGGTGCGGATGGACTCGTTAAAGGCTTTCTGGTAGAGGATGGCGGAAAGTTAAAGATTGAGTTGAGGCTCTTTGAGGTTGGGACACAGAGGCTTGTCTTGGATAAATCATATAATTTTGATGGGACAAGGGCAAGGACGATAGCGCATAGCTTTGCCAACGAAATATATAAATACTATACGGGAGAGAGAGGGATATTCCTTACAAAGATTGTATTTGTGAGAAAATATATGGGTGAGCATAGCATAAATATAATAGATGTTGATGGTTCAAATGAACAGAAACTGATTTCAAATGGCTCAATCAATATCCTCCCATCCTGGCACCCGCAGGGGACATCCATTCTCTACACCTCATTTATAAACCACAATCCAGACTTATATGAATTTAATCTCAATTCAAAGATCTCAAAGGTGGTTTCCAGCTTCTCCGGTCTCAATGTAGGGGGTCAGTATTCTCCTGATGGGAGAAAGATTGCACTCACACTTTCAAAAGATGATAATTCGGAGATATATCTTTTTGATACAGCCACAAATAAGTTCAATAGACTCACAAAAGACTGGGGAATTGATTCCTCACCGAGCTGGTCACCTGACGGGAAGAAGATAGCATTTGTCTCAAACCGAAGTGGCAATCCACATATCTATATTATGAACGCAGATGGAACCGACCAGAAGAGAATCACATTTAAGGGGACATACAACCAGACCCCGAGATGGTCACCAAAGGGAGACAGAATATTATTTACTGCAAGGGATGAGAGAAATGTATTTGATATCTTTTATATTGATGTGGCTACACTTGATATAAAGAGACTTACGCAGGATCAGGGGAACAATATGGAGCCCTCATTCTCCCCTAATGGACAATATATTGTATTTACCTCAAATAGGTCTGGCTCTTCTCAGATTTATATTATGACCAAGGATGGATTGAATCAGAGGAGAATCTCACAGGGCAAAGGTGAATGCTTTACACCCGCCTGGTCCCCATTCTTAAAAGAGTAGTTATCTTTACAGCTGTCCAGAATAATCTGCTTTGAGAAGTTATAAGTTCAGTAGCCTATTGATATAGGTCATCTTTAATTTTATCAATTGAATCAGGGGAAGTTTAATTTAATCAAGGCTCTGGACATCTATATTAAATCTCCTTTACTTACATCTTGACACGATATTTTAAATACTTCCGTGGAAATTATATAAAAGTAGTTTAAGATAAAATTTGACTTTGAAATCAAAAGTTAATAAAATTTTGCCTCATTCATGGGAGGTGGAATTTTGAAAAGGTTAATTACATTTATTGTTATCGGACTTTTATTTACAATGAGCGTCTATGCCGGTGAAAGGCAGGGGAAGAAG
>JBMFOP010000134.1:0-5732 GCA_049969675.1 Myxococcota bacterium
TATTTGCCCACAACAATACAAAAATCTGGTTCGGAAAGATTATTTTAGATAGTGTGGAGTGCTATAACGATGTGGACTGTGAAGACGGTAACTATTGTAATGGATATGAGGTCTGCAAGGACTTCAGATGTCAATCAGGTAATGTGGTAGATTGTGATGATAAAAAATCAGAGACAAATGATAGTTGTGATGAAACTATTGACGAATGCAATCATTTCTAACTGAGAAGATGGGGTAATAAAATGAATTTACCGAACAACTATTGAGTTCAGTCAAAAGAGAGATACTTTATCCTATACTATAACAGCAGAATCTTTATAAAAATTTAAGTATAAAAGAATTTGACAAGCGGTGAGTCTTAAATTAGTATTATTTGTTATGAAGAGAGCATATATTTTAATAATTATCTTCTTACTTTCTTTCGCATGTTCAGATACTACCACCCAGAACAGGGTTCCAGTTGCCTTTGCGGGATTTGATAGGACAGTAATTGTATCTCTGTCTCAGGAAGAGGTAGAACTGGATGGAACCGGCTCTTATGACCCGGATTCAGATATCCTCAATTATAGATGGAGGGTAGAGTCCGTTCCAGATAATAGTAAGGTTGCAACATCTAACATAAATAACTATGATAGACCTATTGCATCGTTTATTCCCGATGTAGCAGGGGATTATGTCTTTTCACTTACAGTTGATGATGGGATATTCTCCTCTCAAAAGGATATCGTCGTTATTACAGTCATCTCCAGGTAGAGGTCAGAAAGATGAATCATAAAAGAATTGTTGCACTTTTAACTCTCCTGATATTCTACGGGATAAATCTATCTGCTGAAGAATTTCTGACACCGGACGGTCAGACAAAGCAGTATTCTGTAAAGAATGATAAGGCAAAGTATTTTATGATTAAGCCCGGTCAGGAGCTTGTATTCAGGGTCTCTGGACCAAATACAATTAAGATTTATGGCAGAATCATCAATTACTCAAAGTCTGGCAATGCCTCATTTATGGTCTATCAGGGGAGCGCACTCATAGGCGCGATGCTCGTTACACCTAAGCCCTCACCAGATTTTGCGGACGGAAATAAGTCAATGCCGGTTTCTGATGTATCTATTCAGGAGTTTAATGTCTCAGACGGTGAACAGACTATAAAGATTAAATCCTCAGCCAAATCTCCCTATTCTCTGATTGCATTGGAGGTATCAAAGAGCACCGAACAGTCTATAGAACTCGTTCCACTCGTCCCGCTTGCACCGCTCGTGCCTCCCAAGAAGGAGGAGAAGCCAGCCGAACTCGAGCTCATACCTCTGGTCCCTCTTACACCTCCACCATCTGATACAAAGGTTGCAAAGAAGGAGGAGATGCCTCAGAAGTTGATAAAGGAGCCAAAGAAGGAGGAGAGATTTAAGGAGATAGTGGCTCAGCCAGTATCAAAGGCAAAGGAGGAGAGACCATCAGGCATTACCACGGTTGTGGAGACCACGGAGAAACCCACAATAAACAAAAGAGTCGTTCAACTCGGACTGGACATAGGCATTATAAAACCTTTTCAGAGCATAGGTGGGCCATATCTGAATACCGATTTACAGGTAGCCTTCTTCCCAATAAAGACCAATTACTCATTTGGGTTGGGGCTTAAGGTCGGGTATCATAATCTATCTATTGATATTGAGGATAAGAAGGGTTTGACGCTCTACTCTATGAACTCCAAACTAATCCCGGTTACATTCTTGCTTATGTATTCAATTCCGACAAGTAAACTCATTGTGGTAGATATCTTTGCTCAGGGTGGAATATCAATGGTCTCTGCGGAACTGAAGAGTGGTTCAAATAATATATCTCGGTCTGGCTCTACAGTTGCCCCGATGGCTGGATTAGGTGGGTCACTCACCTTGAGATTTACGAAGAATCACAACCTATCTCTTAAAGTTGGATATGATGGAGGTAAGGCATCGCTTGACTTTGTGAAGGATCTGGAGGTCGGGGGGATGTATGTCACTTCAGGGTATAATTATACATTTTGATACGGAGGGTAAGATTATATGAAAAAGACTCTTCTGTTGTTGTTGGTATTTTCCGCAATTTTTATCAGTTGTGGGGATTCAAAAATAGAGGTTCAGAGTACTCTTCTGGTTGTTGATACATATCCCTCTAACGGGGCAGAGGTAGACCCATCTCTTGACAGGATTATCGTCTTCTTCTCCTCAAGCCTTGATGAGTCCCAGATAAAGAATGAATCCTTTGTACTGGAATTGGTTGGAGGGGTGGATGTGGATGTCGCTGGAGTTCAGGTAAAGACGGAGATTCTCAATCTTTCAGAGGACAGGAGTGCCGTAACCCTCTCTATAGGTTCTACTCCGCTTATAGGTGGTTCAATATATCGCCTCTCTGTAAGTGATGTCAAATCCGCAACGGGAAGTTTACTCGCCCACAAATATTATACATTCTTCTCTGTGAAGACTAAGTGACCTGTATAGAATTCAAAACTCTCTTAAAGGATTATTTTGAGGGGAGGCTCCCTGAAAATCGTAGAGTTGAGTTTAATGAGCACCTCCTTTCATGCGAATACTGCCGTAAGGAGATGGGGGAGGATATAGCTAACTTCATTTCAGGAGATGAGGTTGGGAAGAAGGGGGAAGGTAAGAATAAATATGTCCTTTTCTTTGTTGCGTTTATAATCCTTATCTTTTTAACGATTATCTCAATGCAATATCTGAAGATTCGTGAGTATAGAGGTGGTGAGATAAAACCTCTCTCTGAGCAGACGAGGGCGCGACTGGGTCATATCAAAAAAGAGAGTAAGGAGCACAAGGTTGTAGATACACCCTCAACTACATCCGCAAGTGATGGGCTGGGGGACTCTTCTCTAAGAGATAAAGAAGAGTTAGAGGATTTCTCAGAATATTCAAAGGGGGAGCTTTTAAGACGGTTATCCGAGTGTAGTGAAAATAGGGAATATAGATGTATTGCCTCTTTATCACTCTATCTTGCAAAGAAGAGCGAGGGAAGTGAGAGAAAAAAATTTAGATTGAATGCAATTGAGGCACTTGTAGAAACTGGATTATGTTCAAATGCAATGCTAAATATAATGCAATTCTTAAAGGAAAATCCAGAGCCGAAGGAGGTCCTATTTGCACACTTCTTAAATGCGAAGTGTTATGTAAAAGAGAAGAATTATCTGGAAGCAGAGAAGATTCTTTCAATGATAGAGAAGGATGCGAAAGATTTGCAGGGGGAGATAAAGAGACTTAGAGAAGAGATAAAGAAAGGAGAAGAGGATGGAGAACAGACCAAATCCAAAGGAGTTCAAGATAGAGATAGCCCTTGATGACGAGGTGGCACAGGGCGTCTATTCAAATCTGGCATTAATAAATCACAGCGAGAATGAATTCATCATTGATTTTATTTTTGTGCAGCCACAGCAGCCCAAGGCAAAGGTGAGGGCGAGGGTGATTACAAGCCCTAAACATATCAAGCGGTTAGCAGCAGCCTTAAATGATAACATCGCAAAATATGAGGCAAGGTTCGGTGTGATTGAGATTGGGCAGCAGGGTCCAGACCCCACCAGTTATCAATAATCTTTAAGGAGGAGTTTTATGAAGAGGATTTCAACCATAACTTTTTTAATTGTCCTATTATCTTATGCAACAGCCTTTGCAGCAAAGGAGAAGAATCTGGATGCAAGGCTCATCTATCTTCAGGCGATGAAGGAGGAGATGAACCGCACCGTACATGAGCTCAGTCTGAAAGACTTTCCTCAGATATACTTTGTAAGCTACCTTGTAAGGTTTGTAGAATCATATGAAATAGGGGCAAGGTTTGGGAACATCTATTCCGTACGGGATGAAAAATTCGGTATGGCGGATGTAGATGTTAGGGTGGGAACTTATGAATATGATCATTCAACAGATAAAGGGGTTGAGTGGGAATTTAGCTGGTCTCCCTCTGAATATAAATGCTCCAGCATCCTACCCCTTGAACCAGATGTAAATGCTATAAGAAATGTCCTCTGGTTGCTCTCTGATGGCTCTTATAAGGCAAATGCAGCGGCATATCTGAAGAAGAAGGGGAAGGCAATCTATGAGGTGGAGGATAAAGAGAAGAAGGATTGTTTCTCACGCGAGGAGAAGATGAGCTATTATGGCGATGAGAAGAGACTGATATTTGATATCAAAAAGAATTCGGATATAGCCAGGAGGCTATCTCTCCTCTTTATTGACTACCCGGAGATTTTTGATTCGGATATCAAGTTGAGGGCAGAGAAAGTGACCACCATCTTTGTGAACTCCGAGGGGACAGAGATAGTAATGGATAAGACATACTATTCTTTTGTGGCTAATGCATATTCACGCGCAGATGATGGGATGTTGCTTACAAATGATAAATCATACTACTCCACTACATTTGAGAAATTTCTCTCTGAAAAGGAGCTTACAAAACAGGTTCAGGACCTTATTCAGGAACTAATTGATTTGAGAAAGGCACCGGTCTTTGAGCCTTATACCGGTCCGGCTATACTTGAACCTGAGGCGACCGGCGTACTGTTTCACGAGGCTATTGGCCATAGACTGGAAGGAGATCGGATAAACGACCAGTCTGAGGGTCAGACCTTTAAGGAGAAGATAGGGCAGCAGATACTTCCTAAATTTATCAATGTATATGATGACCCAACGATGAAGGAGTTCAAAGGGCAGACACTCAACGGCTATTACGAATATGACGAGCAGGGGGTAAAGGCTCAGAATGTTACACTTGTAGAGAAGGGGGTATTAAAGAATTATCTCCTGTCCAGAAAGCCGATTAAGGGTTTTAATAAGAGCAATGGACATGGAAGGGCTGGGATATATGGGAAGCCTATGTCCAGAATGGCGGTGACCTATGTAAAGGCTGAGGAGTCAGTCCCTTTAGATGAATTGAAGAAGATGCTGATTGAAGAGGTGAAGAAGCAGGGAAAACCTTATGGACTGATGATAAAGAATATCAAAGGTGGCTCTACAAATACCTCCTCATTTGGATATCAGGCATTCAACGGCGTTCCGAGGTCAGTATATAGGGTATATCCAGACGGTAGAGAGGAGCTGGTGAGAGGAGTGGAGCTCGTTGGGACACCACTTGTCACCATCAGCAAGATAATTAAGGCGGCGGATGAATACGGGGTATTCAATGGTTATTGCGGTGCTGAATCCGGATTTATCCCGGTCTCGGCAGTAGCCCCGTATGTGCTGATATCTGAGATAGAGCTCCAATCTACCGTAAAATATAAGGAGCGTCCCCCAATTTTGCCATCTCCCTGGACAAAGAAGAAGACAGAAAGTAAAAAATAAGAAGTGATAAATATGAATTAACCCCTAACTTCCCAATTTTTAAGTAATATGATGGTCTGTTTTTTTCTATCAATCTCCTCCTTTGTCTGGCTTTTTCAAGCACTATTAAGTGGATTAAAAACCTCCCACTTATCTTTATTAGCACATCCAGAATACTATATTCACTCAAAAGGTCGCTCTCTATTTGCAACAGATAAGTTCTGTTATAAAGTTGGGAAACTTATGCGTTAAGTATCCTATCCTTTATATAATAAAATTCTTCCATATCTTTTGTATATCGGTCTCTTTTATTCTGAGTAATAAAACCATATTGGAGAAATTTAAATTTTACTCCCATATACATATCACTTAATTAAGTAATGTTGTGTAGTTATAACTTTGGTCTTGCAAAAATTTATAATTTTTGAAAAA
>JBMFOP010000135.1:0-5669 GCA_049969675.1 Myxococcota bacterium
CCTTGTTTTACAAGGATAAAATTTGTGAGTTTAGATTATTTTGGACAGCAGTGATTGCAGATGTAATATATCAGAGATGTTTGGCACATTTATCATCAACCAAGATAGGTATTATGTTCTGTTTCGCTATTTCAGTCTAAAATCTTTTATAATGGTATATTTTGCGCCTGATCTGAGGAGGTCACTTCTATAGAGAATAATTTTATCCACATTAAAGCGACATATCTCTTCTCTTGAGAGCTCCTCCAATTTTTGTAAATCAATCCTGATACGAGGGTCTCTTATCCTTGCAAGAGTCAGGTGAGCCTTAAATTCTCGTCTCTCTCTCTCAAATCCAAGATACACACAATCGCTTTCAATTTCATTTGTGATTGTCAATATCTCATCTCTCCCTTTCTCTATTCCAGCCCAGAATATTCGGGGTCTTTTGCTGTCCGGGAAGAATCCCGTTGTCTGGATAGATACCTCAAAACTTTTGTGCTGTCCTGCAATATTGTTTAATAGATGCGTCACCTCTTCAATCTTCTCAAAAGAGATCTCTCCTAAAAACTTCAGGGTAAAGTGTAGATTCTCTCTCCTTGTCCAGTTTATATCTCCCCTTATTACACCTTTTAGACTATTTACAAAAGAGGTCAATCTATCCCTTGCCTCTTCATCTGGTTCAATGGCGATGAATGTCCTGATAAACTCTCCCATATTACAGACAGAATTTCATTATGATGGCTTTATAAAATTCTATACCCTTACTGAGTCGTCTCAGGCTGTTGCACTCATCTGGATTATATATTCCACCTTCAATGGAGCCAGAGCCAAAGATTATGGATTCTATCCCAGCCTGATTATAGATGAGTGCCTCAGAGAGGAATGGTGCTGTTGCAAGAACAGGTTCCTCATTGATATCCCTCAAGGCATTCATTGATAATGTAACTATCTCAGAACTTTTGTTTACCATCATAGGTTGAGCATTGAATTCAAGCTCTGCATCGCACTCAATCCCGGTAAATCTTTGCTCTATCTCGGAGACTGTATCCTCAAGCCATTTGAGCAGGATATTGTGGTCATTCTCTGGAAGCAGCCTGATATCAAATCCGATGACAAGCCTGTCTGACATCATATGTACTATACCCAGATTGTGGACTATCTCAGGGGGGTCAAAATCGGAGTTAGACTGGGGTGTGAGCCGGGATACAACTTCCTTAAATGAGCTATGAATAAAGAGGGTTGCATTCAAAAGATTATTCAATGAAGAGCCAGTGATTATTCGTGTTATCTGCTCAATCTGTATATCCTTCTGGTTGAGCCGTTTCGCAGTCTCCAAAGAGCCGATTATATCTATTGAACATCTATCCGGTACTTTATTGATATGGTCGCCTCCGAGGATGGATACTACATCTATACTCTCGGTGATCTTTCCATTCTCCGAGATGAGATTTAATGCCTTTTCTATGGCATTTTCACCCAGCGACGGGACTGATGAGTGGGCTGGTTTGCCATTTACAAGAAGTCTAAAAAGATTCTTCCCGGCCTTTGGTTCTCTTAAGACCACATCCCTTAAAGTAAATTTGAACCCAATATATCCCTTGGCGCTGTAATTTATCTTTAATCGGGTTGGACCTCCCACAATCCCGAAGCGCGGTCTTACAATATTACTCTCTGTAAAGACCTTTGCACCCACAAGTCCATAGTGCTCTCCGCTGGTTGCAAGTATGTAAAACGGTCTCTTAAATTTCATATTTGAGATGGAGCGAGCCGCCTCAACCATACATAGCCAATCCAGTTTTCCTGAGGAGGTTCCCACACCGTAGATATTGTCACCCCTGATAACCATATTGTATGGGTCATAATCGGTTATCTTCCACAGGTAGGGGTCGCCGGGTTCTACTGTCTCAATAGATGAGGAGAGTAAAAGTCCCCCTTCAAAATCGGGTCCGAACTTTGCAATTATATTGTGATTCTGTATGCCGTTAATATCAAATCTCTGCTCCTTTATTGTGGCACCCATCCCCTGTAAGATTTTATGCAAGAGTTCAATTATCTCAGAGGTCCCATAATCTGGTGTGGAGTTGATTGCAATTAATTCCTTTGCCTCTAAAATAAAATTTGCATTCATAAGAAAGTTCTATTCACCTGTTACCTTCTCAAAGTACCTCAAAAAGTTCTTATAGAGTATACCCTCAATTTCCTCTTCTGTCCAATTTTCTGCTCTGAGCCCCTTCGTAATATTTTGAATCTCCTCTACATTCTTAAGGTTTGCCGGTGTCCTGATATTGCCATCAAAGTCCGAGCCAAGTGCAATATGTCCGGAACCGGCTATTGCCCTGATATGTCTTATATGGGTAAGTATATCTTCAACACTGCTATCTCTATTCTGTGTCAGATGAGTGGAATGAAAACTAATGCCTATTATTCCTCCACTTTTGGCTATATCTTTTATCTGCTCATCGGATAGATTCCTCTTTGTGTTACATATCTTTCTGGAGTTAGAATGAGATGCATAGACAGGGAATTTTGTGACCTTCAAGATATCCTCAATGGTGCGGTCGGATGCGTGAGAGATATCAATCATTATCTTTGCATCATTTAATAATTTAACAGCCTCTTTCCCCATTTTTGTTAGCCCAAGGTCATTCTTTGTATTATGTGCAGAGGCGAGTTTATTATCCCTGCTCCATGTAAGTGAGATTCCCTTAATTCCCATCTCTTTCAATATACTTATATTTTGAAGGTTCTCAATGGCCTCTCCCCCTTCTATCGTAAAGATAATCCCGACCCTCTTTTCAGAGAGCACCTTATTTAAATCACCCTTCTCTCTTATCACCACAATACCCTTCCCCTTTATCTTCTCAAATAGACATTGCTGCATCTCTTTTACATAATGGAGGGCATTTTCTGAACCGTTTATATACGGTGGAATCCATATAGCGGTTGAGAGAATCATCGGACCTTTTAAGTTCAAAAAATCCACCTCAATATTTTTTGAGTTTATTCTACCACAATATACTGAGATTGTATCAATATGTAAAAGGGCAATCGGGATATCTTCTGCAATAGCAGATGGAATCAAAATAGACAGGAATAAGAATAAAACTCCACCTCTGGGTGAGGGTTTATTGAGAGATAGGATCGGTGTGAATTTTACTTTATCCGTATAATTCTTCAAAGAGATGATACAACTCCTTAGATTCCCTTAATATTGAGAAAGTATATTCTGCATGATTCGGGAAGTACCCATTCCCGATAAGCATTGTGGCACCGTGCCCGATCCCCTCTGCACCGAGGGCGGCGGCCGTAAAGGAGGTAGCCATTGAGAAGAAATAGACAGTTCCACTCTCTTTACAACTGAGGATTGAGCTCATCTCCGTATTGGGGACATTGGTACAGTTGATGACTAAATCGCACATCTTTCCATCTGTATGTTCCTTTATCATCTCATAGACCTCAAGTGGTCTCTGCGCATTCCCCTTCAGGCAGATATCTGCAAAGCCATACCTCTTCATCCTTTCAAAGGATGTATCTGAATGTGCAAGTCCTATCACCTTCCCGGTCCTGCCGACCTTCTTCTTCGCCTCATAAAGGCAGAGCATACCGGATTTCCCACCAGCCCCAATCACGAGAACTGTATCTCCCTCTTTTACAAGATGTGCCGTCTGGGCAGGTGCCCCAGCGACATCAAGTGCCGCAAGTGCAATCTTCTCAGGGATGTCATCTGGAAGTTTGACCGCCACTCCAGATTCAAACAAGATGGCATATCCATCAATCTCAACCTGTTCTTTATCAATGATTACATTCTTGATACTGTTGATGTAGAGTGGTGTTAGAGAGAGTGAGACGAGTGTAGCGACCCTATCCCCAATTTTTAATTTTAGTTTCCCTTTATAATTTGGTCCAATATCTTTTATCTTCCCAATCAGCATCCCACCTGAACCTGTAACTTTATTGTGTTGCTTCCCTCTCTCGGCTACAGTCTCCATAATAATCTTTGCGATCCCATCCGGGCTATTGTTTGACGCGCTCTTCATCTGATGAAAGCTCGCAGAATCAATATTGAGGGTAATTACATCAATCAGGATTTCATTGTCGTAGATAGGGAGTGAGTTATCTAATTTGAATGCAGGTTGTGGTAAAAAGCCTTTGGGTTCAAGCACTCTATGTGACCCGTAGGGACAACCATTTGTTCTGTAAGACATATCTTCCTCCTTTCATCTTACATTGAGACCCAGATTTCTTGCGATGACAATCCTCTGGACCTCGCTGGTTCCCTCCCCGATCTCAAGCAGTTTCTGGTCTCTAAAAAATCTTTCTACATTGTATTCTTTCATAAGCCCATAACCGCCGTGAATCTGAACGGCATCTGTTACAACCCGCTTCATAACCTCAGAACAGTAAAGTTTTGCCATCGCCGCCTCTTTTGAAAAGGGTTTCCCCTGATCTTTGAGCCAGGCGGCTTTGTAAAGGAGATTTCTTGCTGCCTCTATCTCCATTGCCATATTTGCAAGTTTGAAGGCAATCGCCTGATTATCACCAATCGGTCTTCCAAACTGTACCCTCTCTTTTGCATATTTGAGCGCAAGTTCAAAAGCGCCCTGCGCACCTCCGAGCCCCATCGCCCCAATGGAGAGTCTGCCGGCATCCAGTGTCTTTAACATCTGATGAAATCCCTCACCCCGTTTGCCAAGAAGATTCTCCTCAGGGACCTCACAGTCTTCAAAATATAATTCTGCTGTATTGGATGAGCGCCACATCATCTTCTTATGCATCTCCCTGGCAGTGAATCCTTTGGCCCCGGCTGGCACAAGAATACAGGAGTACTCTTTCCTGCCATCGGGTCTTGACCCTGTCACTGCCTGAACTGTTACAACCGCTGTTAATGGATTTGCAGCATTGGTGATAAATATCTTTGAACCATTAATAATCCACTTACCATCTTTTAAGACTGCTGTAGTCTTTGAGCCTCCGGCATCTGAACCAGCATTGGGTTCGGTGAGTCCGAATCCGGCGAGCCTACCTCTACAAAGCTCTGGGAGCCACCTCTTCTTCTGCTCCTCGGAGCCAAAATAATATATTGGTCCTATCCCAAGAGAGTTGCCAGCTGCAACAGTCGCTGCCTGAGAGCCATCAATTCGGGCTATCTCCTCTACTGCTATTACATAAGAGAGATAATCAAGCCCACCTCCTCCATACTTCTCATCCACGAACATCCCGAACAGGCCCATATCAAACATCTTCTTTGTGAGTTCTACTGAGAATTGTTCCTTCTCATCCAGTTCCTGTGCAACAGGTGCTATCTCCTGCTCTGCGAATTCCCTGATCGTCTTCCTTAAAATCTCCTGCTCCTGTGTAAGATTATAATCTGGCATAAAACCTCCCTCAATAAAACAATAGATTGGTATAAATTTTTGAGCCGATAGTCAAGTTAATAAACAGAATATTAATACAATAAAGCGTTGAAATCAGTCAGTTAATCTGGAGTCTACCTCTATAGCCTTTGCAGAAAAGATTAAGTCTAACAAATCCGCAGCAGGACAGGGCGTCGTTAATAAAGAATCTCCCTATGAGGCTACACTTGGCTCCGCCTTGTCAGAACATTTTGTTTATAGTCCATAGTCCATTTTACTTAAACTGAATGTTTCTTTGTATTGATGGTCTTTGGTAGAATTTCTCAGGTTTTT
>JBMFOP010000136.1:0-5516 GCA_049969675.1 Myxococcota bacterium
ATTTCAAAAAAAACAATTCATTCAATTATTGAGGATGTAAATATCTCTTTTTTCTACTTCCCTTATCCTTTATTGAAGCCATTGATAGATTTTGACAATATAAAAATAGCAGATTTAGAAGATATATTATGTATGAAAGTAAACGCTATAATAGGTAGAGGTAGCAGAAAAGATTTCATTGATGTTTATTTTATAATGAAAAGTCTGAATATTAAACTTGATGATTTATTTAGACTATTTCAGAAAAAATTTGGAGATTATAATACACTTATAATCAAGAAAGCCATAATCTATTTTGAAGATGCTGAAAATGAACCAAAGTTTCCTCTCCTGAAAGATGTGAAATGGGAGAAAGTAAAGGCTTTTTTTATTAAAAAGATCAAGGAGACTTAAATGCCAGTATTAAGATTAAAAATATACCAGCCACAGGCACATTATAGAATACCATTCACATACCAAAGAAGGCTTACCTATCCTATTCCACCATACTCAACTATCATAGGTTTTCTTTGTAATGCCAGTGGTGTGGATGATCAAAACATTGATTTATACCAAAATGTAATAAGAAAACTCAAGATTTCAATTGCAGGGAGATTCAAGGCAAAAAATACTGAAATGATCTGGTTTAGAAATTTAAGTAAAGATGCACATAAAGAAACGTATGGATCTATTGATAATAGAGAAAAGAATGGATATGTTGGTCATATTGGGGGACAATCTCCAATTAAAATTGATGTTTTAGAAGATGTAGAACTGATAATTTATATTTACCATGAAAATAAGGAGAAACTACCAACATTACAGGAATTACAGGAAAATCTTGAAAATCCAAAAAATAGGCTCCAGGTTTTACACCTCGGAAGAGCAGAAGACTGGATTGTTTATAGGGAAATTGAAATTATAGAAGATTCTAAACTTAAAAAAAAGAGAATGGATGGAAATTATCCATACTTTTTCTGGATACCAGAGAGAATTTTTACTCTAAATAATCATTCATTAAATTGGGATAATTTTGATGGATTATTTTATCGTTTGACTACATTTTCAAATATTGAGGGATATGAACAACATTATAATCATACAGGAAAAAGAATATACCAAACTATCAATGCAAAACTAAATGATGGAAAAATTATCAATACAGAGTGCCTTTTTGATACAGAAATTAACCTGCCGGTCTTTTTTTCAGATTTTGAAAATAATGGAGTACAGATATGACTGAAAAAAATACTCAGATATGGGCAAAAGATAATGATGGTGTAACTTTAAAGAAACACACTAAAGATATAAAGAATTGCTTTGAAAATTTATCAGAAAGACTTGGTAATTTGTTTGATAATAACATTAAAAATTGTATCATTTGGAGTATCTTACTTCACGACCTTGGCAAAGTGCTTCCATACTTTCAAATTGTTACACTTGGTAATAAAAATTATGAACCTTTTGATGTAAGTAAAGATTTAAATATCTATCACTCACTTGCATCAGCGCTTTTTATTGATCAAAATAAATTAAAAGAAAAAATAGGAGAACAGGATATAAAATATGTCCTTTCCGCTATTGCCTATCATCACTGGAAAAACTCATTAGAAGATGACTTAAGATTTGGTTCTGAAAAGTTTGAGAGATTAAAAAAATTTTCTCATAAGGATCAGTTAGTTAATAATCTTACAAATGAATTAAATGAATTATTACAAAATGATGTAGAGGTCATAAAGATTAACAAAGATATGCTTAAAGGTTTATCAAACGGATTGTCATTTTCTGATTATGTTATACCACCATATCAGATGTACTGGCTACCCAAAAGGATTGAGATTGATGAAGCGGGGAAAAAGAAATGGGTATTTATTAGTGGATTTTTACAACGATGTGATCATTTTGCCTCTTTTTGTGAAGAGGATAATTCTGTCTCATTAGGAAATATAGAAATTGATCAAATTAGAACAACAGATATTTTGAGCAACATAAAAAATAAAATCGGTGTTCAAGGTAAAATCTGGCAGGAAGAAAAATTGACAGAAAATAATAAAGGCAATCTCATCCTCGTTGCGCCGACGGGTTGTGGCAAGACAGAATTTGCTTTTCTCTGGAGTCAAGGTGAAAAATTCTTCTATACTTTGCCACTTAGATCTGCTGTGGAGCAAATTTATGAAAGGGCACAAAAGATATTTGGAGAAGACAAGACTGCACTCCTTCACTCAGATGTAGATGTATATTTATTAAATAAAAAGGGAGGTATTGAAAGTACTAAGGTTTACGAAGTGGCAAAACAGCTTTCATATCCGGTTATTATTTCAACGGGAGACCAGTTTTTCCCTTATGGGTTAAGGCCCCCTGGATATGAAAGGATATATGCAACTTTTGCATATTCACGACTTGTGATAGATGAGGTTCAGGCATATGATCCAAAAGCAGCAGCAATTATAGTTAAGTTTGTAGAGGATATCACAAGACTTGGCGGGAAATTTTTATTGATGACAGCAACTCTGCCAGAGTATGTAGAAGATGAAATTAAAAAAAGAATATCTGATAATGGTAATCAAAATTTTACTGAAATTAATGTGTATAAAAAGAATAATGAATATGGGTCGCTTAAAAAGCATAAAATAAATTTTATTAAAATTAAAAATACCAGAAAGGATAATAAGATTAGTTTTACATTGCCAGATGATAGAATAAATGAGATTATAGCGAAAGCCCAGAATCAAAGAGTTCTTGTCATTTTAAATACAGTAAAGCAAGCAGAAGATGTTTATAATAAGATAATTGATAAGATTGATAAGTCAAAAAATATGGGTAGCAATCAGATTAAAGAAAAAAATATTATTCTTTTTCACTCCAGATTTACCTTGAATAAAAAGAATCAAATAAAGCAGAAACTTGAAGACAAATTTAAAAATCCCAAAGATAAGAATGATAATGAAGGGAAAATCCTTGTTGCTACTCAGGTTGTTGAGGCTGCATTGGATATTGATGCCGATGTTTTATATACTGAAATCTGCCCGATGGATGCTCTTATCCAGAGAATGGGAAGAGTTTTGAGAAGGCATAAAGAAGATTTCTCACTTGATAATAATGCTGAACCAAATGTATATGTTTTTGTTTTTGAAAATGGCTATGAATCTGGAAATGGAAAAGTTTATGATAAAGAATTGATTGAGAAGACATTAATAATTTTTAAAGAAGGTCTAAATACCCAACTCCAATGGGCTAATTATTATGATAATTTTAAAGAAAAAAAGGAAAAATTAAAAAAAATAGAGATCATTCCGAATAGCACCACATTAATTTCTGAATATCAAAAATATGAAATTGTATCTGCTTTATATGCCAATCTAAATCCTTATGGTGAATATCTTTCTGACTTTTATGAAACACTTTCTATTCTTGATGCTGGATTTATGTCTGATAGAAGAGAAGAGGCTCAGAGGATATTTAGAGAGATTTTGGATGTATCAGCGATAGAAAAATCAAAAAGCAATGAAGTTATTGAAAAAGTAAAGGATTTTATTAAAAAGAATGAGATTAACTACACATTTTTCAAAAAAGAGATTGTAGCCGAATTTGTTATACAGATTCCTTATTATGATTTTGAAGGGAGGAGGATCTTTAGTCTTGCTGATTTCTTAAAAAATAATGAATCTGAAATTAGAAATAATGCCACAAATTTCATTGAGACGAAATTTGCAAGACTTTTGAGATGGGCAGAAGATATCTATATTATAGATGATGAGAAAAATTCTGAAGATAGACTTGATGAAAATATAATATGAATATGATGAAGGGCATATATATAAATTACTATTTTCATTGTAAGCGGCAGTTGTGGCTTTTTGCTAAAAATATCAATATGGAAAAAAACTCAGAAGATGTACATATTGGTAAGATTATCTCTGATTCTACCTATAAGAGGGAAGAACATGAAATCTATATTACAGATAATTATTTTAATGAGGGGATTCTGGACTTTTATGACAGAAAAAAGAAAGTCATTCATGAGGTAAAAAAATCCCGAAAGATGGAGGAATTACACATATGGCAGGTCAGATATTATATTTATCTTCTTGAAAATAATGGTATTTATGGAGTTAAGGGAGAAATTGATTATCCAAAGCTAAAAAAAACCATAAAAGTAGAATTAACGGAAGAAGATAGGGTTAAAATTAAATACATAATAAGAGAGATAGGCAAAATTTTAAACGATGGTTATCCTCCAGAAGTAATCAATAAATCTTACTGTAAAAAGTGCAGTTATTATGAATTTTGCTATATTTAGGTAAGATATGGGAAGGCCTTATTACATATTTTCAAATGGAAGAATTAAAAGAGATGAGAATACTATTCTCATTGAGAATGATAAAGGTGAGAAGAAGACTATTCCAGTTGAGGATACTGAAAATATCCATATATTTGGAGAAATTGACCTTAATACAAAATTTTTGAACTTTGTGTCACAACACAAAATATCTATTCATATCTACAATATAGAGAATAAATTTAATTTTGAAAAGGTAGTGATTGGAATAGAAAAAGATATGTCCGGGAATATTATTTAGGGTGTCTTGCAGCAAAGCGGAAATTAGAAATTATTGCCAATTCCAATGAAAAGCTCTTTGAAAATCAAATAGATAGGTTAAAGGTTCGGAAGATATGTCAAAACACGACCGGAGGTTTGATGCAAAAACAACAAAAAAACTTGTAAATTTTTGGGTAATTTTATATAGATAGAGATGGGGTTTTATCTGAACCAAGTGGATTTAAACTCTTATCAAACACATATTGGAGCAACCTGTCCTTAAAGTTTTATCTGAACCAAGTGGATTTAAACTCCTCATCGCTTTCAGGAATCTGACGCAATTGCTCATGTTTTATCTGAACCAAGTGGGATTTAAAGGAGGCTTGGGATAAAATTACCGGGGGTAGTTATATGTTTTATCTGAACCAAGTGGATTTAAACCATTCCTGGCGTAATAATAAGCATATTTGGGGTCTTTGTTTTATCTGAACCAAGTGGATTTAAACTTGTTTTTGTATATTTGAAAAAATATATGAAATTCAGTTTTATCTGAACCAAGTGGGATTTAAAGTAGGATAGGTATGGTAATAGACATTCTTTGTATAAATGTTATATCTGAACCAAGTGGGATTTAAAGAACGCAAAGTGTTCCAAAAAATATCAGCCATTTGAGCGTTTTATCTGAACCAAGTGGATTTAAACACCTGCTAGTGCGAGGGCCTGTTGGGTGTAATCCTTAGTTTTATCTGAACCAAGTGGATTTAAACATGTCTGATAATGCTGGACATAAATCATAACTATCAAGTTTTATCTGAACCAAGTGGGATTTAAAGTTTTTAGGGTGCGATACTATCAAATATAATATTGATTGTTTTATCTGAACCAAGTGGGATTTAAAGAAATGTAATGCTGAAGTTAATGGAAGGTAGGTGTAGGTTTTATCTGAACCAAGTGGATATAAACGCACCCCATCCTCACCTACCCGTGCGAAAGACCA
>JBMFOP010000137.1:0-5285 GCA_049969675.1 Myxococcota bacterium
CTTATTTGCGGTTAAAAACTAAATACCTTTATAGATCTCTTCCACTCTCTATTACCACTTTATAAAACATGTTCTTTTAAAATATTTGTAGAATTTGTAGAAGACTAATGTGATTCATATTTATATAAATCCTCCTCTAAAAATTCAATATCTTTGAGGTCTAAATTAAGATTTATTTTGGATAGATGTGACAGCGATCAATTTGAAAAAAGAAGCAGACTAAAAACTTCCAATTTTTTCATTCTTATAAAAACAGGGGTATATAAACTGCTATGAATAGGCATTACAAATGTATATAATTTGACATAAATATTTATTATGGTATATTATTTTAAACCTTTCCGGAGGAGATTAGATGTCAGAAGAAAAAAAACTAAGCTATGAAGAGTTTGTTAGAAGATCTATTGAGACTCTCAGGTCTCCAAAATTTAAGGGTATTCATTCAGTCTTTTCTGGTTTCAATCAGGCATTTAAGGAGTATTTTGGAGAGGACCCTATCAAAATAACCAAACAGCTCGCAGATGAAGGAAAGATAGCAATAAGACCTGCAAAGGGTGGGGTGATGATATATCTACCAGAGGATGTATCACCTTCAGTAAATACTAATCAGATCTTTGATAGGATGGGGATCAAGAAGGATGGCGAGAAGAGATTGAGTTATGAAGAGTTTGTGAGAGTTGCTATTGAAAAGTTGAGACCTCCTAAATATAAAGGAATTCACTCTGTCTATTCTGGTTTTAATCAGGCTTTTAAAGAGTATTTTAATGAAGACCCAATAAAGATTACAAAGCAACTGACAGAAGAGGGGAAGATCACTGTAAGACCTGCAAAGGGTGGGGTGATGATCTATCTGCCAGAGGATGTGCCACCAACCACAAGTGCAATGTCTATTCTCAAGAAGATGGGACTGAAATAATAGGCTCATCTTACGATTTTAAGATAACCGATATAATAGTATAAATTTTAATTGACTTTTGGAATTTTGTAGTTGTTAACCTGTTTTATTCTGTAAGGAGGTCTGTATGAAGAGAAACCTTTTTTTACTTTTATTGGTAATCTTTTTATCCTTTTTATCTATCCCTTCTATTAATGCTGACACAAAGAATGAGATAAAAGGACTTTTTGGATTGCCTAAAATATCTCAGATGGATTTTAATAGGATTGCTGCACAGGCCGGAATGCCACTCTTCTGGGTAGAAGATAAGAATAACAATACCATTATTGACCCGGATGAACTGGTTTTACTTGGCTCTAATGAGAAGAGTGAAAAATGGGTCAATAAAGGGAAATTTACAATGGGATTTGAATCAGCATATAAAAGGATAATAGAACTGAAAAGGGAGGAGGTAGTTAAGGAGGAGCTTAATCAGGGAATTCCTACCTTAGTCTTTACAGATTTTTCAAAGGCTGATGCAAAGGAGAAGGAATTTGTAAAGCAGATGTTGAAGATTGGAAAGATGGTGGAGGATTTGCATATGAAGCAGAGAGGCTCACTTGCACTCACATCAAAACTGAATAAAGTTGATAGCGCGAGTAGAGCCCTCTTTAATAGAAATCAGGGACCCTGGTGCTTTGCTCCAAAGACAGAGAAGGATATCTTCTGTAATGCACTTCCCGATTTTCAGAAAGAGATATGGGATACTTATCCTTCTGATGAGCAGAATGAAGAAGGGTTCTGCAATAAGCTCAATTCTCAGCCAAATGCAAAAGAACTATTGAATCCATTTACAGTGGTAAGAATTGAGAAAGACAGGTATATAGCAATTCCATACATCAAGGTTTATGGAAAGGAGATGAGGGCAATAGCCTCTGAGATAAGAAAGGCAATTAAGTTTTTAGACCCAAAGACTGAATCAGCATTAATCTCATATCTTGAGGCGGATGCAAAGGCATTTGAAACAGGGAATTGGGAAGAGGCAGATGAGGCCTGGTCCAGGATGAATGCAACCAATAGCAGGTGGTATCTCAGACTTGCTGCGGATGAGGTGTATTGGGATCTCTGCCAGCAGAAGGCTGGATTTCATATGTCATTTGCTTTGATAGATAAGTCATCGCTCAGGTTACAGGAGAGACTTGAACCTCTAAGGGATGAGATGGAGAGTCTGCTTGAAAAACTCTCTGAAAATACATACAGGGCGAGGAAGGTTAGTTTTGCAATGCCAGATTTTATTGAGATAATTGCAAATTTTGGAGATGCAAGGTCACCGCTCGGGGCGACAATTGGTCAATCACTCCCAAACTGGGGAAAGGTTGCAGAAGAGGGGAGGGGTAGAACAGTTGTAATGACAAATCTATATCAGGATGCACAGAGTAAGAAGATGGCAAAGGAGAAGGCTTCCACGCTTTTAACAGATGAGACGCTCAAATATTATACTGATGATAGGATGCTTTCGCTTATTGATATTGTGCTTCATGAAGCCACTCACAATCTTGGTCCTCACTCTGATTATAAGATTAATGGCAAAGGTCCCTCAGAGATCTTTGGTGGTGGAGTTGCGAGCACACTTGAAGAGTTGAAGGCTCAGACTGGTTCTTTGTATTATACAGATCTTCTGCGAAAGAAGGGTATTGTCAGTGATGAAGATGCCAAAAAGATTTATACCAATGCAATTGTCTGGGCATTTGGTCATATCTCACAGGGGATGTTTACATCTTCTGGAAATCCAAAGAATTATAGTCAGCTAGCCGCCGTTCAGATTGGATTCCTGATGGAAGAGGGCGCACTTGAGTGGAAGATGGTAAATGATAGTACAACAGGGAAAACTATTGGTAAATTTAATATTGTTTATGAAAAAATGCCAGCAGCGGTCGAGAAGTTGATGGCGAAGGTTGTAAAGATAAAGGCGACAGGTGATGTTGACTCTGCAAAGTCGCTCATTGAACCATATGTCTCGGGGAGCAAAAGAGATATGGTGCACCACGAAGAGATATCCGAAAGACTCCTGAGATTCCCGAGGGCAAGTATGGTTTATAGTGTAAAATTGTGATATTTTTAGATTGCCAGTAATTTTTCAATACGAGTTTTATTTTCTGAAAAGAGTTCTTCCTTTCTATTGATCATCTTTTCAACGACCTTTTTTACTTCATCAATGTATGTGTTATCTGAAATAGAGCCGAGATTTATATAGACATTATACAATGCACCTTCACAGGCTGCCTTGAGAAGGAGATTCGCAACCCCCAGGTCTGAAATAGCATTCTTATTAGATTTTTCAATTATCCGATTTAATACAGCAAGTGCCTCAATGCATTGTTTCCCTGTTTCAAGAGGGACTGCGATAGCCCATCTGGTTGCCTCTTCAATCGCCCTCTTTCTCTCAGTTTTTTCTTCATCTGTACTCTTTGGTAGTTTATATGCTGCCATAACCTTATCAAATGCCTCTGCGTCCTCCAATACGAGTTTTTTTAATCGATCTGAAATTCTTTGTACCTCAAGTTGATTTTCATTGGCAAATTGATGGAACTCTTCGTATTTTTTACTTGAAGCAGTCAGGTTAAGTACCATACTGATAAGTGAGGTCCCGAGTGCACCCGTTATCGCTGATACAGAACCACCGCCCGGAACAGGTGAGCCTGAGGATACATCATTTAAGAATTCAATAACACTCTTTGAAAGCATACCTTCCTCCATCTTTTACACCATTAAGTCAAGGACCTTTTTCTCTGGTTCAAAGGGATATAGTGAATTTAAACCCAACTTCTCAATTACAATCTGTATTGCCTCTCTATCGTCAGGTTCCCTTCCGCCTGAATAAAATAACGCAGATTTTCTGATGGCATCAAGCGGAACAAGCCCTACTATCTCAGAACCTCTTACCTCCGCGTTTTCCTGTACAGCATACTCTTTGATGAGTTCGTAAGTAGTGTGCATTGGAGTTATTTGATAATCTACAAGATTCATTGAGATCTGGGCGACATTATATTGTTTTAGTTCAACACCCATAGCTTTCACAGCTTTTAGTCTTCCCGGCCTTCTTGTCCCATCTGGCAGTTTATAACCGCTCTCTCTTATATTTCTGGCGATATAGTCAGCCACTTTTACGCTTGTCTCCAGATCCTCCTTAAAAATATTTACATTGTAAGCGATAAGGAACTGTCTTGCACCAATAACCGATGCCCCGCTTTTGGGAATAAATTTATCAGGTCCAAAATCCGGTTTCCATTTTGGATTTTTCAATTTCTCCTCAAGCCCTTCATATTCACCCTTTCTGATGTCAGATAGATTCTTTCTGTAGGGTGCAGATGCAGAATATTCATAGAGATAGACCGGGATATTCAACTCCTCTCCGACTCTTTTGGCAAGCCTCTTAGAAAGCTCCACGCACTCATCCATTGAGATATTTTTTACAGGGATAAATGGGAATACATCGACCGCCCCCATTCTGGGATGTTCGCCTTTATGGATGGTCATATCAATCAGTTCACATGCCTTTTTAAATAATTCAAACCCTGCATCTACAACCCTATCTGGTTCTCCGACGAATGTGATAACTGTGCGGTTATAATCACCATCCGATTCTACATTGAGCAGCTTTATTCCATCTCTATTCTTTAGAGTTGTGATAATCTCATCTATCTTATTCTTGTCTCTCCCTTCACTAATATTTGGGACACACTCTACAATTTTTTTCATAATAATTCCTCCACAATAGGAATTTTCGGATAGCACAACCTTTAATCATTATCAATAATATTTGATTATCCGTGAATAAGATGTCTTTGATTAGATTTGATAATAAAAAGTCCCAGAATCATATTCAAAAAGATTACAAGTGTAGATATCATCCTTATATTAGAAGCTGAGGTTGAATCGAGGTACTCAGCAGATACCGCAGCAAGGACTATTGAAAACTCTCCTCTTATTGTAAGGAGTCCAAAGAGTAAATTTTTGAATATATTATTTTTCTCCCCTCTATATATGATGTGTGAGACCACATATTTTGTAAATATTGAGAGCAATATTGCAACCATTACAAATGTAAGGCTCATTGGGAACGATTCAGAGACGATATTCATTCCAAAGTAGAAAAAGAAGAAAGGCGAAAATATATCTTTAATTATAGAAAATGCCTTTTTGAGGTCTATTCTGTAGCCGATGGCTTTGATAATTGAGCCAGACATAAATGCCCCAAGAGCCCCTGAATTTATCAATTTATAAGATATATACGAAGACAGAATCAACGATGCAAAAGCCAGAAGGATTATTGTCTCATCCGGGAGTCTATTTATGACATCCAGTGTAAATTTCAAGATGAGGTAGAAGATGCCCAGAAAAATTGAAAAGA
>JBMFOP010000138.1:0-5277 GCA_049969675.1 Myxococcota bacterium
GTTGGGGCGGTATGGACTGTTTATCAGGTGGCAAGACAACTACATATAGAGAGGGCTCCTGGTAATACATTCCAGGGTCTGAATTAACAAATTTTAGTAAAGATTAGATATTCCGCCTGTTTTGATTATCAATTATATTATAACTTGAAGGCGGTAATAAAAAATTAATAAAAAGTTTATATCTATGGGCTATCGTAATCTACATCAGTATCTTTCTTCCCCTTCCCCTTTGACTCGTCCTTGAGCTCCTCATCTATAAACTGCCCCTTTTCATCAAAGTGCCCTTTCTGCTTCTTTAGTATCTCCTCTGGAGTGGGTTCTGGTGGTGGACTCTCTTTCTTCTGAGGAACTATCGGCTGTGACGGTGTTACAACCGGTATTGGTGGTGGCTTTGCAGGGTCGGGAGCAACTTTTATGACCGGTTCTGACTTTTCAATGATTGGGCCCCCGGTCTCTATACTAACTCCCTCGCCCTTTGCCGGCATCCTCTTGATCTCTTTTGGAGGAAGTTTCTCCTTAACATTTACCTGCTGATAATTTTTGGATTCTTCCTGAAACAGTATATCCGCAATGGACCTCCTGATCTCCTGAAATCTTGAAAGCTCTCTTTGCCAATCTGAGAGCTGAGACGATACCCTTGCCTTTGTCTGATAGAATTCATCATTAGCCAATTTCTTCCTCTGTGCCTGAATTAATGCCTGCTTCTTTAATTCCTCCTCTCTGTCCCACTCCTCTGTACCGGAGAGATGGTCAAGCGGGTCATCCGCATAGGCGACGCAAAGAAGAAAAAAAGATGATATAAAAATAAAATACCTCATAGCAAAGAATTCATACACTTTAATTGTGAGAATTTCAAGTCTTCTTTAATCTGATATAGAGTTTATAATATCTTGAAAAATTGATTTTTATCTGCTAATATTCCCTTCAATGTGAGGTGGCATTATGAGAGAGATTCTTTCATTATTTATCATTTTCTCGGTATTTCTATGTGCAAACATATTTGCGGAGACACAACAGACTCCACCACCTATCCCTCAGGTCCCACCGATGCCTCCGCCAAATATTGATACAATTATTTCAAACGGGATGTCTGAGCTATCTGTAGGGAGGATAGATAAGGCGGTTGAGATACTCTCTGAGGCAAACAAGATGATGCCTAACTATCCTAAGGGAACCCTTATGTACGGCTTTTCACTCTTTATGCTTGGAAATTTTGAAGAGGCATCGGAGAACATCGTAGATGGGCTTATGCCGCTTGTGGATGTAGAGAAGGAGATGGAAGAGATAAGAGGTTATGTAAAGGACTATAAACTATTTGCTCAGAGGGTTGATGGGCTGGGAAGACTCATAAATAATAAACCAGAGAGCCTGAAACTCAGGATTATGTATGCATTTATGTACAAATTTGCTGGATACAGAGAGTATTCTCACAAAGTCTTAAACTCTGTTGGCTCAGATAAGCCAGAGGCAAAGGCGGTAAAGACCCTGCTCAATACTACATTTGTGGTGAAGCCGTGGATTGACCTGCCACCGCCAGCATTTACAAAGGAGATATATTATTCAAAAGCACCACCTGTCCCACCTCCACCACCTAAAGGGATTCCCCTTAAACCACTTCTCCCACCTCCGAGAGTATTTGGGGTCGCATTTGGAATTGGTGGGCATGGACTTACCGGACAGATTCGGGATTCTGAGAAAAATTCAAAGGATCTGCTCTACAATAGCCTTCAGGGAGATGTCTCGGCATTCTTTGAATTCTCATTCCTCTTCTCTCAGGTAGAATTGGTATTTGACTTCTGGGGCGGTGGAATTTACGGCTACCTTTATGACAATCAGAAACAGACATTCAATATCTATGGTGCCGGAATGGGCTTTGCCTATCATCTGCTAAAAGATGTACACTTAAAAGGTGGATTTGACCCATCTGTAAAGATTGGATACAATGCATACTGGATGGAGAGAGATACATATCTGAACAATACATATTATCTCGGCACAGAAGAGGTGGCTTATGGACATGGCCCGGACCTGAGTCTCAGACTTGAGTATCTCTTCAGAGGATTCCCAATGGATGTGGCATTTGGAATAGAGACAGCATATAAAGTGCTGATTCTTCAGGAGGAGACAACAGGGGTATTAAGGCCGCTGGACGGCGGTTCATATAATATTCAGGCGAGGGCAAGTCTGAAATTCTGAGAGGGAAAATATCGCTCATATCTCAAAAGAAATATCCAGATTAAAACCTTCGCAGAGAAAGAGGATTGAATATCTTTTTAGAAGAAGACTTGACAAAGACGAATTTATAACAAAGCAACTCTCAGACGAGGTCTCAACACTCTCGTCAGAAATAAATAGAGAGATCGCAATATTGTTCTCCCGAGAGGGGAAGGTACTTGATATCTTTGTTGGTAAGAAGTGTGGTCTTGAGTTATCTGAATTGATGAAGTTACCTGTTGAGAAGGGGTATTATTCAAAGAGGAGGCTTGTAAAGAGTTCTTTTAGTTCAACTATCTCGGAGAGAGATTTGTTGCTTTTAAAGAAGTTGAGGCTTGATTGTCTGGTTGTCCTCTGTGGAGATAGAGGTAGAACAGCAGTGATGCGACTCCCTCCGGGGTCAGAGGAGAGATTCAACTTTATTGAATTGGACACAAGGGAGAGAAATATAGGATTCTATGACCTGATTATGTCTTATGAAGAGGAGCTCTCAAGATTTAGAGATGAGAATAATATAGGGAATAGAGGGAGCAGGGCACTGCTGGTCGGGTGTGGAGTAGAGTCTGATAGCGATATCAATTATTATCTTGAAGAGTTAAAGGCGCTGCTTTCAACACTCAATATAGAGTCAGTCCATTCTGTCTGGCAGAAGAGAGAGCCAGAGGCCTCTTTCCTTATTGGAAGAGGGAAGATTGAGGAGATTCGTTATCTCTCAGAGCTATATGAATGCGATATCATAGTCTTCTTTAATACATTGACCCCTGTTCAAAAGAGGAATATTGAGGACGAGACCTCTCTTAAGATATATGACAGGAACCAGATAATTCTGGATATATTTGCAAAAAGGGCGAGGTCAAATGAAGGGAAGTTGCAGGTGGAACTCGCATATCTTAAATATCAGCTACCTCGGCTTACAGAGAGGGACGCCGGTCTATCACGACTGGTCGGAGGATTTAAGACAAAAGGACCGGGCGAGACAAAGTTGGAGGTTATGCGAAGGAGATATAAGGACAGGATTGCAGAGCTAAGCCAGAAGATAGCAGAGTTGCGAAGGAGGAGGGATTTTACGAGAGAAAAGAGGAGGCTTTCAAATCTACCACAGGTCGCAATAGTTGGATATACAAATGCAGGCAAATCAACACTCTTAAACAGACTAACAGGGAGTGATGTATATGTAGAAGATAAATTGTTTGCCACACTGGACCCTACCATAAGGAGATTCACTTATTCAGATGGATTCTCAATTCTATTTTCGGATACTGTAGGGTTTATCAAGAATCTGCCCGAGGAGTTGAGAAGTGCCTTTATGGCGACATTTGAGGAGATAAAAAGTGCAGACCTGATAATTCACCTCGCAGATATCTCAAATCCAGATGTGCAATTTCACATTGAGGCGGTAGAAGAGATTTTGACAGAACTATCACTTGACCACATACCGAGATTCCTTGTCCTCAATAAATCAGATAGGAGAGATAAGATAAATCCCATCCTCAAAAGGTCTGATGGGATTTATATCTCAGCACTAACAGGGTATGGATTGGAACTGTTGCTTGATAAAATCAGGAGACACTTTTTACCCTGAAATGTTGCTTTTCTACACATCTGTCCAGAATAAATTTTGATTGAAGACGCAAAGATATTGAATTTTTAAGGGGAGACTTTATATCGGATGTTCACCTATAAAACGAAAGGATTGGAGGTAATAACTTGTTGTATTCACGGGGATTTTCATCGTCTTGTCAATTTCTTCCTCGTGTCTACATTTATCCCCCTGTGGGGCAATGCCGGTGGCATTGTGATTTGTAATGCCTTTAGTAGATCTCTGGAGGTTTCACAAGGTCTTTGTAACGATTATGAACTGTCTCTTTATCTGCTGTCTCCTTTGTAATCAAAAGGAGCACTAAAGTATGGTGGTGAGGTAACCATCAAGTGAACACTTTCATCAGGAATTTCTTGCATACTCATACAATTTCCAATTATCAACTTATGGTGCGTCATTCTACCTCCAAACTTCTCGCCCTGAGAGGCCGATATACTCTAAAATCTTTGTCTTGTACTTATAATCAATTTCCGTATCTACATCCGCCAGACCATGGATATAAGAGATAAATTGTAGGGTAGAACTAATATATTCTTCATTTTATCTTACGCCTACAGGGGCTAAGCAATGCATAAATTTTAATTGATTAGGTTGTAGTAGCGTAACAAACTCTTGACATCATCCTTTATTTATTATGCAAATAGAAATAATGAGATAAGGTATACGAAAATAGATGTCCATACCAATATTACTTTTGATATAGATGAACAGACTTTGCAAAGATAGGTAGAGAATTTTTGAAATTTGAGAAAACGAAAGCAAAAAAATAATTGACAAGAATTAAATTCAGGCATATCTCGTAAACAGTTCAGTGAGATAAGGATGAATATATATTCAATAGGTCAGATATTTGTTATGCTACCAAAAATTTTGCTTTACTTTTTGCCAAAATAATATACAATTAAGTTGTGATGAACAAAGTGATTCAAATTAGAAAAGAAAATGGGTTTATTAAGGTTTCATTTCCATATAATCCTGATTATGTAGAAAAGATAAAAACTATTAAAGGACATCGCTGGCATCCGCAAGAGAAATACTGGAGTTTTTCAAATTCAGATGGAATATTAGAGAAGATTTTAAAGGTTTTTGAAGGTGAAAAGATTCATATAGACCCAAATCTTAAATCATCTGTTATTGCAAGGACTGAAAATGTCTCTGAAAAAGTAGAGCAGCAATCTCAGTTTAAAATTCACCCTCCTACCTCCACCTTAAATCAAGCAATCAATGCTTTGAAGTTCTATTATGGAATGATGCTTAAGAAGAGGTTTGTCTATGAGGTTAAGAGACCAGGAAAAGATAAGAAATTGCCTGTTGTATTAAGCAAAGAAGAGGTTGCAAAGATTCTTAATTCCGTGGATAATGTAAAACACAAAGCAGTCCTGATGCTTGTTTATTCTGCGGGGCTAAGAGTTAGTGAAGTTATAAAACTTAAACCAGAGGATATAGATAGTAAAAGGAAGTTG
>JBMFOP010000139.1:0-5254 GCA_049969675.1 Myxococcota bacterium
CTAACTATTCCTGCAGGACCTGCGCCAACAATAAGAATATTCACTTTTTTACTCATATCTACCTCCTTGATATCTGTGCCACAAGGCAAGGTTGTAATATACAATTTCGTGCTACCTGTCAAGAATAAAATAAAACTTTTTTATGCTATTTTCTGATATTTTCGTGCTACTCTTTATAGAGTCAGGAGCATTCATTAATATTTATTTGACTTCTCTCAGTACATATTCTGGACAACAATGCCTGTTGACATAAAATAGAATTTGTGTTTTATTGCTTCACAGCCTTTCCGGGAGGTCAATATGAGAAAATTATATGTAATTTTTTATTTGTTCTTAATTCTTACTGGTGTAGTAGTTTTTGGCTGTCTGGATCTGGGTCTGGATGACAATGGGAATAATTGTCCTGATGGTTCGCGTTGTTGTAAGACTGAAAACGGAGTCCAGATTGTAGGCATTACCGTCCCCATTGACTGTGAATGCCCTCCAAATACCAAGTATCTTTTAACAGATAAGCATTATAATGTAAAGCAGTGTGATTGTAATGATTGCGATTGATGATTTGAATTTATTATCTGGATTTTTTACTTAACGCAATTTAGTTTATCGGACAAATTTGATGCCAGAAGTAATAATAGTTGATGCTGATTATGAAACCCTTTATGAAAAATTAAGACCCTTTTTGTGTAATGTATTACATAATATAGATGCAAGCCAGCTCCTATTAAAACCAAATTTATTGGCAGGTGCAAGACCAGAGAAGGCTGTATGCACACATCCAGTATTTGTTAGAGATATTGTTAGGATAATTGAGGAGTACGGTAAGAAGGTCGTCGTTTCGGATAATCCGGGAGTAAGCGGATATGGTTCATCCATCAAGGCCGCAAAGGATTCGGGCTATCTTGAAATCATTGGAGAGAGATTTCAAAATCCAGCAGTTTCGCCAAGGCGTGTAAAGGTACAATCAAGATTTACGGATTCATTTGTGGTCAGTGGTAATATTTTACACGCCGAATATGTAATAAATTTACCCAAATTCAAGACTCACTCCCTAACCCTCTTTTCTGGTGCAATAAAAAATATGTTTGGTATACTTATTGGTGGGGAGAAGGCTCGGGCGCACTCCCTCGGGAAGAGCAGGGATGAATTTGCAGAGATACTGATAGATATTTACAATATCCGAAAGCCAGAATTGACGATTATGGATGCGGTCTGGGGGATGGAGGGTTCTGGACCTTCCAATGGAATTCTTAGGAAAATAAATAAAATAATAATATCCGACGATGGCTTTGCCGTTGATGCAATCTGTGCAAAGATGATGGGCATAGAGCCGACCGAAATCCCATACTTAAAAGTTGCATCTGAGAGGGGATTGATTGAGTTTGAAAAGATTAAAATAAATGGTGAAATCACTGTACTTAAGAAATTCAAATTACCACCCACCTTCTCCAGTGCAAAGAGCATAGGAAAGAGATTTATTGGTTTTGTAAATTCCTTTATATTTGAACACTTTATAAAAGGTCCTGCAAGATTAAAGCT
This sequence comes from Myxococcota bacterium, assembly GCA_049969675.1. Taxonomy (GTDB): domain Bacteria; phylum Myxococcota; class SpSt-1050; order SpSt-1050; family SpSt-1050; genus SpSt-1050. The sequence continues at coordinate 1,537 of JBMFOP010000139.1, forward strand.
CTCAAAGGATAAATGCACAAAGTGCTATGTGTGTATGAGGCAATGCCCGGCAAAGGCGATCAGTAAAGACAAAGAGGATTTTCCAGAAATTGATAAGAATAAGTGTATTGGCTGTTATTGTTGCGATGAACTCTGCCCAGAAAATGCCTGGAGGATAAAGGGGATAATGAGATTAATAGAGAGAGAGTAATTCAATATTCTTCTTTTTAACCCACTATAAAATATTCTTGCTGTTCAAAATAGTCTGCTGTGTGAATGCAACTATTTGTAAAATTAAGGATTCTGGATGGGGAAATCCACTTAATGAATGAGCCAGTCCAGATTTACAGGATAACATTGGTACAAATTACCATTAAGAGATAAATTCCTTTATTCCTCTGTCAGCACTTATCTATCTCATAGCCTTATGAAACTACTCATTTGAAAATATCTATAGAATTTGCAACACCAACTGAAAATCAGTTTGGTCTGCCAACTAATAGTTGGATATGTAAACCGCGGGGAGGTTGTTTCACCAACCAAAGGTTTTTCCAAAAATACTGCTCTCCCCTCTTGTGGGGATGCGTTAGAGTGGATGGGGTATTTATTCATAGGAAGTCTGCTTTCGGTGTTTAATATTACCCTATTAAGACTCCCTTATCAAAAAAAAATTATTCTGGGCAGATGTGTAAAAATAACCTTAAATTCCTCAGTTTATAATTTTAGTGTAAATGCAAATCTTTTTTCCCCCACATAATACGGGCACAAATTCCCTTTTCATATAAAAGATCTGGCACGAAATTTGATTGCATAAGTGAAAGTTATTGTTTTTACTTTTAAGGAGGTAAAAGATGAAGAAGGTTATTGTACTTTTGGTTACATTTTTGATGTATTCAGCGGTATTAACGGCTGAGGAGATTAAAGAGAGTGTCTATCTAAAGAGTGAGCACAACTTTAGCGCCAGCCTGAACTTCGGACTTGGTGGTAGTGAGACCATTCGGTTTACTTATGAGGGGAAAAAGGCACGGGATGAGGATGAACTAACTATAACAAAGGGGATAGCCTTTAGTTATTCCAAACCTGTTACTGACTTTTTAATGATAGGGGCTGATGGGAGGCTCTTATTCTGGAATACAGAGAGTACTGAAGACTTCGAATCAGACAAGATGATAGACTTGTCTCCATCTGTCAGACTCTACAGGAGATTTGATGAGAATTTTATGATGTACATTAAACTGGTGGCGGGCCTCTCGGTAAATATACTCAGTGATGATATTGACGAAAGTGAATTCTCATATTCTTCGGGATTGGGATATAATCTGGCGTTTTTCTCCGGTATGGAGTTTACCATTTCAAAAGATATATCTCTGCTTCTTGAGGCTGGATATATTACTCATGATGTATATGGAAAGATGAGAGGACATGGTGAATATGAAGGTATAAAGGTAAGTTATGAAGAAGACATGGGGCAACTCTTCGTCAATGCAGGGCTCTCTTTTTGAGTAATAGGTGATTGGGTCTAATATAAAGAGCACCGATTCCTGCGGTAAAATCCGCAGGAATCATTTTTTAATTTAAAAATAATTCTCCTCTATTATGAGGCGTTAATTTTGTGATATTGTTATCAAGTCTTTTACTTTTATGAATATATGCAAGAAAGTTATAATAGTCTACTCAATAAAAAATTATAAGGGGGAAATTTTCTATGTTGAGCGATTATAAAGTTAATACGATTGGCAAAAAAGAAATATGGCTTAGGCTCGTTAATATATGTCTTAAATTTTAGTAAGGATTAAAAGAATATTCAGGCCGAATTTTTATTACACTACCTGATCGGCACAGCCGAAACCAAAATACCTGTAAAATCTTCTGCACATCTTACATAGAAGTTAAGTTTAAAGAATCTAAATATTATCTCATCCTGTATATCCTATGAGTACCAATCTCCCATCTGATATTGCTCCTATATGTGATAAATGTGTTTTTTGAAAAACCAATCAGGTCTGAGTATTTACCTTCTTTATCTCTGTAAATGAACACTACCCAACTGGTTCAAATTTTACTGGATTTGTGGCAGGCACTGCAAAATACATATAGAGCGTATCATTTATAATAAAAAAACATTGGCTCCCCGAGGTCGATTTTTTGAGCTCAGGTTTAAGATTTGATGTGAGATTACTGTCTCAGATATTGGTCATAGTAAAACAATTTAATATTTTAAGTAGTTTATTTCAGTATTGAGAATGCATCAGCAAGATCGTGTATAATATCTTTTGGCTCTTCTGAACCTATGGATAATCTAATCAGCCCGGGAATAACTCCGTGGGCGGGTTGGTCTTTAAGTGGTATTGTGGCGTGTGTCATTGCACTCGGATAATCTATAAGCGTTCTGAGTTGCCCAAGACTAACGGCGAGTGTCATTGTGTATGCATTCTTTGCAATATAATTTACAAACTTTTTCGCCCTCTGATGTGCAATCTCGGGTTTACCTGCTATCTTGAAGGCAAGCATACTACCCGGTGCGAACTCGCCATTAAAATCTATCATCTGCCTTTTTGCAATTTCATAATCTCTCGTCCCCTTTATCCCCGGATATTTTACATATTCTATAAATTTTTGTCTCTGTAAGAAATCTACAATCTCCTTTGCAGAATCCTGCTGCCGCCTGACTCGCATTGAGAGTGTTGGAAGCCCATATACATAAATTGTCCAGGCGGTCTTTGAGGCGAGTTGCCCACCAAAGTCCTTTCTGTAAAGCATAAGCTCACTCTCAAATTCCTCTCTTGTAATTACTGCCCCACCCACATCGGTTCCAAAACCTCCAATATTCTTGGTGAGACTGTGTAAGACCACATCCACGCCCAATGTTAGAGGTCTCTGACAGAACGGTGTAGCAAATGTATTATCAACAACTGTATATATCCTGTTCTCCTTCTTTCTATTCTTATTTAACTGTCTTACCATCTCCACGACTGCCTGAATATCAATCACATCCATAATGGGATTTGTAGGGGTCTCAAAGTAGATCACCCTTGTCTTTGAATTGACGAGATTTTTAATATTTTCCACCTTTGTCAGGTCAGTAAAGTGGACTTTTATATTATATCTCGGATACCATCTGGTAAATAAACTATAAGTACAGCCATAAACTGTCTTGTGGGAGATTACCTCATCATTACTCTTTACAAATATTCCGACCGCTGCACTTATAGCCGCCATCCCTGATGCAAAGGTAATCGCACAATCGCCCTTCTCCGCAAATGCCAGATTGTCTTCAAGCATACCCCTCACAGGTTCATCAAGCCTTTCGTATATGTAGATTGGGTCCGGTGCCCTATGCCCAAAGACAGCTGGATTTGCAAAGTTATTAAACCCCTTTGCAGCCCTCTCAATTGAGTCAAGTCTGTAAGTCACAGATGTAGACATCGGTGGAATTACATGGTGACTGAAATCCCACTTCTTGGTTAAAAATTTCCCGTGGATGAGAAGTGAGTTTGTTGCATATCTCTGTGTCTTTTTGTCAATGTGATGTGACATTATTACCTCCTCGTTTAATTAAATTTTATCCTGTTTTATAAAGAAATTGCATACATTTAAACAATCACTATTTTACTGAATTGTCAAATCTCTACTTAACTTGTTATATTTTTGTTTTCATTGCAGTCCAGAATAATCTGCTTTGAGAAGTTAACTATTTGTAAAATGTGATTCATATTGATATAGATCCTTCTCTCCAAAA
>JBMFOP010000140.1:0-5171 GCA_049969675.1 Myxococcota bacterium
AAATTCATTCATACAATACATCCCCAAATGCATCAATTTCCCTTTTGATTATTGATATCCAGTGAATAAAGCAAATTATAACGCTTTTTCAAAGTATTGATTTGTATTAAATGCTACTTCTAAATGCAATTTTAAAATCTCGTCTATACTTTTTTGCATTAGAAAGGCTTCCGGATTTTAAAAAATAAAATAATTTGCAATAAACAGATACTGTTTCATATTCTTTTGTATTACAAAAAAATTTGTGTTAGATGGATATTATGGATGAGGGATAATTTTATGAAAAAGATATTTTTTTTGCTGATGGTTTTGATAGTATTGTTTTCCTGTCCGAAGAAGGAAATAGAACCCGCTCCAACGAAGATTATTGGATGCACCACTCCCTGCCCTTCTGGTTATGAATGTGATGAATCTGAGGGGAAATGTATAACACTTCCACATTCATTCTCCTGCATAAACTCCTGTCCATCCGACAAATACTGCTCTGCATCCGGTGATTGTAAACCAAATCCAATATTCTGTCAGATGGGACAGAACCCTACCAGATGCAATAGTAATACAGATTGTTACGCAGGACAGAGCTGTATTGATTCTTACTGCTTCTATCCTCCGTGCAAATGCAATTCAAATGCCGACTGTGATGCCATAAATCAGATATGTAATGCAGGTGTGTGTGATTGTTATGATACTGGATGTAAATCCAGCTCGGATTGTCCCGAGGACCATATATGTGTCAGGAATTATCCACTCTGTGGGCAGTGCGTCTTAAAGACCAGATAGAGTAAATTAACGATGAATAAGGAAGTAAACAAGAAAGAGAATGATACCATACCTCTTGCTCAGAGGATGAGGCCCGAAAGACTTAAAGATTTTGTCGGTCAGAGTCATATTGTGGGCGAGGGGAGGTTTTTAAGACTGGCTATTGAGTCAAAAAAGATACCTTCTATGATTCTCTGGGGTCCACCCGGCTCTGGAAAGACCACACTGGCAAAGATAATTGCCTCTGAAGCAGATTATCAATTTGAGAGCCTCTCTGCAGTCCTCTCTGGTGTAAAGGAGATGAAGGGTGTAATTGAGAGGAGTATTGAATCCAACAGGATGTTCAGGAGACGAACGATTCTATTTATAGATGAGATTCATCACTTCAATAAATCACAACAGGATGCGCTTCTCCCGTATGTTGAGAGGGGAGACATCACGCTAATCGGGGCAACAACTGAAAACCCTTCTTTTTCTATAAATGCCGCTCTGCTCTCAAGGTGTAAGGTCTTTGTGCTCAATTCGCTCTCAAGTACAGAACTCAAAGAGATTATTAAAAGGGCGATAAGAGATACAGATAAAGGGATTGGTCACCTGAAGATCTCTATCGGTGAAGAAATTATTGAGCTAATAGTCAGATATTCTTTTGGAGATGCAAGGAGGGCACTGAATCTCATTGAGGCATCAACAACTATAGTGGTAAGCGAGGGAAGAGATCGTATGGAGATTCAGGACATTGAGCGTGCACTGATTGAGAAGATTCATCTATATGATAAAAAGGGGGATGAGCACTACAATGTGGTAAGTGCCTTTATTAAGAGTATGAGAGGCTCTGACCCCGATGCCGCTGTATATTATATGGTTCGTATGCTTGAATCCGGAGAAGACCCATTATTTATAATAAGAAGAATGATTATCTTTGCGGCTGAGGATATTGGAAACGCAGACCCTATGGCATTAATACTTGCCACATCCACACTTACAGCATTTGAGCATATTGGTATGCCCGAAGGGGTTCTGACTATGACAGAGTGTGCGATCTATCTTGCCTGTGCACCAAAGAGCAATACATCACTTACAACTTATGCAAAGGCAAGAAAGGATTTTCTGGAGTATGGTCCTCTGGAGGTACCGTTCAAACTTAGAAATGCACCTACACAGTTCTTGAAAAATCTGGGATATTCTGATGGTTATAGATATCCTCACAATTTTGATGGAAATTATGTTACAGATGAGGTATATCTACCTGATAAGCTTATAAGAAGAAAGTATTATGAACCGTCTTCAAATGGCTTTGAGGCTGAAATAAAGAAGAGGCTTGAGAGTTTAAAAAAGAAGGATGAATAATTTCTTAAAATATCTTATATCACCATCTGCAAGGATAATTTTGATAATTTTTGGTATTTTCCTTGCTGCTGCACTTCCAATAAGAATTCCATATATAGTTGTTTTCATAATTAATTTAATTATCATCCTCGGAATATTGCTGGAGCTATACAACGAATATATAACCACTACATTTTCTAAAAAATTTATCTTCTTCAGGTCAGTCATACTGTTGCTATCTTTTATCTTCCTATTTGAGGCCGGGGCATTGCTACTCAAGACTATATTATCTATTATTGAGATAAGACTGGCATCTACAGCCATCAGGACATACCTTACATACTTCTTTCTGCTCATTACATTTATATCATTAACATCCGGAGCCCAGCTTATTAAGATATTTAATATCTTAAGGAGTTCTCCGGCGCTTGCAACTATCTCAAGCTTTTCAGCTGTGATTACCATCGGGGCGATGCTGTTAACTCTCCCGATAAGTACGGTCTCCATAGAAAAGGTCTCTTTTATAGACTCTCTCTTCATCTCTGCCTCTGCCACCTGTGTCACCGGGCTCACCACAGTTGATATCGGGACATATTATACAAGGTTTGGACAGTTAATAATTTTAATACTTATCCAGACTGGCGGAATAGGGATTATTACTATGGCTCTCTCGTTCCCAATCATTATGGGGTCCCAGACTACATTAAATCAGGTTATGACAATCAAAGATATTTTGGGGGTACGAACAGTAAGAGAAGTTCTGGGGGTTGCAAAGGCAGTTATCTTCTCTACATTTATTGTAGAGTCTATCGGATCCGTCCTGCTTTTCCTTGCAGATGACGGAATAGAGGATTTGGGATTGAGAATCTTTTCTGCAATATTTCATTCTGTCTCTTCATTTTGCAATGCGGGATTATCAATTTATACAAAAAACCTTGAGGGTTATTCGCAGAATCATATCTATATTACGGTGATAATGTTACTTATTCTCCTTGGTGGGATAGGCTATCCGGTGATGATGAATATATTTAACTTAATAAAGGATATATCCTTATTCAGGAAAAGGGCACATCTCTCATTTCATTCAAAAATAGTCCTTTCTACAACTGTTGGACTTATTATATCTGGCACAATCATAGTTTTATTACTTGAATGGCACAATGTACTTGGTAATCTCTCCACAGGTTCAAAAATAGTTAATTCATTATTTATGGCTATTACTCCCCGCACTGCTGGCTTTAATACACTACCACTTGATGGAATAAGACATCCCACGACCCTGATTATTATTATTCTGATGTTTATCGGGGCATCACCATCTTCAACAGGGGGTGGTATCAAGACTACCACATTCGCGACAATGCTATTTTCATTCAGGGCACTTATCAAAAACAGGGAGGAGGTAGAGGCTTTCAGGAGGACTATCCCTATAAGTTCAATCTATAAGGCTCTCAATGTTGCATTTATATCGCTTACCATCATCTGTATATCAATATTCCTCCTCTCCATCACAGAGAAAGATAAAGAACTCGTCAAGATAATCTTTGAGGTCTTCTCTGCCTTTGGTACTGTCGGTTTGAGTCTCGGAATTACACCTCAACTCTCATCATTGGGAAAAATAATCATCGTCTTTACCATGCTCATCGGTAGAGTAGGACCGCTTACAATTGCTATTATATTTGCACAGAAGAAGGTATCTGGTTCTTATAGATATCCAGATGACCATATAATAATTGGATGAGACGGGAGGAAAATATGAGAAAGATCCTTGTTGTAGGTTTAGGGAAGTTTGGAAGGGAGTTGATAGAATCGCTTTCAAAGGCTGAGACTGAGATAATAGCCATTGACCAGAATATAAATCTGGTAAATGAGGTCAAGGATCTGGTCAGTTATTCTGCACAACTTGATTCTACAGATGTGGCGTCTCTTAGAGAGGTCGGGGCTGAGACAGTGGATGTTGCCATTATTACAATAGGGGAGAATTTTGAGTCCTGTATTCTAACGGTCGCCGCGATGAAGGAGCTCGGGATAAAGGATATTATAGTGCGGGCAAAGAACGATAGAGAGGCAAAGATCCTATCTTTAGTTGGAGCCACTCAGGTAATAGAGGTTGAAAAGGAGGTGGCAAGAAGACTTGCACGAACCCTATTTGCCCCGACTGTTAAGGATTATATTGTGCTTGCAGAAGGTTATTCAATCCTGCAATGGGAGGTATCTGATAAATTTGTTGGGAAGTCTCTTGCCAACTGTAGATTCAGGGCAGATTATGGGGTAAATGTAGTTGGAATAAGGCGAAATATCCCTCAGGATATTGGATCTGAGAAATCGGACTCCACTTTTGAACTCGTTCCAGACGCCTCTTATGTATTTGAGAAAGGAGATATCCTCTTGATTGTAGGTAGAGAGGAGAATCTGATAAAACTCACAGGGATTGACCTTTCACAGATAAAAGATTAATTTAATCAAATCTTTCTCTCACATTTACAAGAATATTCTCTTCTGGAGCCAGAAACTGTTGTATGGCGTTGACCTCTTGCTCCACTTTATTGTATATATCATTGAACTCTTTCCCCACTTTATCAATATCAGACCTTTCTACTCTGAGTGAGTCAATCTCGCTATAACAATCTCTCAACCTGTCAATGTACATTCTGGCATTTATGGGTTTCAGTGATTGAATGATATTTATTAACCTCTCAACATAACCCTTTAATTTATCAATATCATCTGGAACTCTAAGTGGAATACTATTTGACAGGACAATTTTTTTGATAGAGATGATCTCTAATTCCTGAACCATATCTTTGAGCTTCTCCCTTATTGCCTCAATCCTGCGATTATGCTCACGAAGGACCTTCTTATATTCGCTGTATTTTTTAGAAAATTCCTTTCTTAGTTTTTGTAAACCATTTAATCTCTCTCTCAGTTGCCCATCATCAGAAGATTTTAGCCTATCCCTTGCCGCTTCTATGATTCTTGCAATCTTTCTATTATTTAGCTTTTTCATAGCAACATCTGCTACAATAGCCCGGCAACTTTGTAAAGGAAAAAATCAAATCAAAAATATTCATTTGTGTTAAATCTAA
>JBMFOP010000141.1:0-4962 GCA_049969675.1 Myxococcota bacterium
TGATAAAACTGAGGAGCCGCACATCTAAGTGTAAGAAATAGAATCTTTAATCACAACTTCTACCCCAAATTTGTGACAATCTGAATTCAAACAATTGCAACTTTTAATTACTTGACAGGAGCGTCCTGTTATATTATTTAGTTTGCACTCCTAACTTGTTATGGAAGACCTTAATAGAAAGATATTTTATGCCCTTGAAAAATTCTTCTCGGCATATCGTTCAATGCTCTGGGAGATTAACAATAAATACTCAATCTCTCCCATTATGGTTCAGTTCCTAAAATATATTTCTGAGCACAATGAGAGGGATAGCACAGTAACAAATCTCTCACTTGAATACTCTCTTACCAAACCAACCGTTAGTGACGCCATCAATACATTGATTAAGAAGGGATTTCTTAAGAGTAGAAAATCAAAGGAGGACAGCAGAGTAAAGTATTTATATCTTACCCCAAAGGGAGAGAGAACAATAAAAGATATAAATAGGTTTGAAAGCTGGTTTTATGATGCATTAAAACTCTTCCCCAAGAAGCAAAAATCAATTGTATATACATTTCTTGTAGAAATTCTCAGAATATTAAAGAAAAATGGCAGTATGGATATATTGAGGTCCTGTGTCCTCTGTGAAAACTTTGAGGCAAACAAATATATAAATGAGGAGAATCCGCATTTTTGTAGCCTCCTCAATCTAAGATTAAATAACGACCAGATTAAGATAGACTGTCCATCAAATAAGCCATCCGAATTACTACTCAGAGAGAAAGGACATATATTAATAATGAAGAGCGATGGATAAGAGGATGATTAAAAAGGCTATATTAATTTTGATTATTGTTATAACTTCCGTTGTGATAACATCTGGGAAAAAAATATACCATTACTCAGAGTCTCCCTCATTTTGTAATAGCTGTCATCTAATGAACTATCTCAACAATAGAGGGAAGAGTGGACTCAACCTTAAAGCCGAACAGGAGTTTAAGGACCCATATAATCTTTTTTATCAAATAGTACTGGAGAAGATTGAGGAGAGATAGAGATGGATTCGTTTGAGGTAAAGACTCACAGAAGGGAAGATCTGGTAAATATAACAGAGAAGGTTCAGGAGATTGTCTCAAAGAATGGTATTAAGGATGGTATCTGTATAGTGTATATCCCGCATACAACTGCGGCGGTCACCATTAATGAGGCGGCAGACCCTGATGTGGTAAGAGACATTATACACAAACTTGCAGAACTCATTCCACATAGTGAAAACTACGCCCATTCTGAGGGAAATTCTGATGCACATATAAAGGCATCAATCATTGGGAATAGTAGAGTTCTGATTATTGAAAACGGAAAGATTCTTCTCGGCACATGGGAGGGGATATTCTTCTGTGAGTTTGATGGACCAAGAAGTAGGAGAGTCTTTGTCAAAACTATACAATAAATAAGATTGCCCTTTACTTTGTCAAAACAAATTGATATTTTGTCACTCAGGTTTTGTAATATTATGAATCAATTGATAAGAAGGTTTTTAAGATTTTTACCTATCCTGATTATGATTATAATGCTCTCTGCCTGTCCATCAAGGACCCGCCAACACATTGATATGACAGACCATCCTATATTTATTCAGGCGGGAAAAGGTCCTCTCACAGTTTATGATGACGAAGAACTAAACAAGGTTGGTTCAGATTATTATTCAAAGAAGGATTACAAGAATGCAGCAGAGTGTTTTAAAAGAATTGTAGATAATTATCCAAAGTCTATTTATTATAAAAGTGCTGTTTACAATCTTGCCATCTCTTATGAGATGCTTGAGAGATGTGAAGAGGCAAAGAAATATTATGAACTCTATTCTCAACTTGTGGATGTAAAAAATGATGTTGATTTTAAGTTTAGAACAGGCTATGTGGCTCTCTGTCTTAAAGATTATGATGAGGCAGATAAAATCTTCACTGATTTGATGAACAATAGCTCTCTATCAGATATGGATATTATTGAGGCAAAGACAAATCTGGGTGTTGCCAAATATAATAAGAAAGATTACAAAGAATCATCCGAGCTCTTCAATCAGGTGATTATTGACTATGCCAAGCTCTCAAAAGAGAAGTATATTGAAAACAACTACTTTGTGGCTCAATCAATCTTCTATCTTGGGGAGATAGACTCTTCCAGAATGAAGGAGATAGTCCTTGAGTTTCCTCAGGAGGTTCTGGAGCAGAGGCTTGAAGAGAAGGCAAAACTTTTACTCTCCGCACAAAATTATTATATAAGAGTAATTAAGACCGGTAATATACTATGGGCAACTGCTGCAGGATTTAAGACTGGCGAACTCTACGAAGTCTTTTACAACCATCTTATAAATGCCCCAATCCCGGAAGAGCTTACCGATGAGCAGAAAGAGATTTATAAAGAGGAATTAAAGAAAAAGATAGCTGTGCTCATAACAAAGGCAGTAAGGGTCTATGAGGCTACAATTGATGTCGGCAAGAGAACAGGTATGGATTCAAAATGGGTTCAATATGCAAAAGAACATATGGACAAGTTAAAGAACCTATTTATTGAAGAACATATAAACTAAAGGGTATAAAGTGATTATCAAAGTTGCGGGATTCAATTGCGATATTGAGAGTATAGAAAAGGGTAATTTAAAGGATGCAACCTGCGAGACCATTGCAGCAAGCTATGCGAGGATATCAAGGGACCCCCGGCCAATATGGGAACTCAGAAAAGACGCAAGGGAGAATGTAAAGAGTGCAAGGGAATTGAATAAAAGGGTTGTCTTTGATATGGGTCACTCATCTATAGCAGAACACGCTGTGTTTAATCTGGATATAATTGGAATATCAAGACTGGCTGCTGAATTTTTAGAACGATTCAGACTTGCTTCTTATACAGAGAAATCTCAAAGATATATAAAACTTGGAGAGGACTTTATTGTTCCAGAAGAGCTCCCTTATGCCCTTAAAAACGAATACATATCTTTCGTGAAGGACTCATTTTCTCTCTATGAAGAGATATATCAGAAGGTTCTGCCACTAATAGAAAAACGGAAGAAATATGGAGATGAAGGGCTAAAGAAGAGAGATGTTGAAGGGCTTGCGATGGAGGACGCAAGATATGTGCTACCTCTTGCGGTATCCACACAACTCGGTTTGACGGCCAATTCCAGAAATATTGAGTATATCATTAAAATACTTGCATCCTCTCCTATTCAGGAATTAAAGTCTATTGCAAATTCCATTTATGAAGAGACAATTAAATATGCCCCTTCTCTTATTAGATACACAGAGCCCGAAGAATTTTTTAAGAAATATTGGTATTCAGAAAGAGCCGAAATTGAAGAAAACAAAACAATAGAGAATTTAAAGCCTCCATTAAATGATGGAGTACAGCTAATATCTACATATGGAGATTACAATTCTATTCTGACAACTTATCTCTTCTCAAATAGCATAAAAGATTACAAAAGCATCTACAATGAGGTCAAAAGTCTTGGAGAAGAAAGGAAGAGAGAAATTTTCAATTCAATCTTCCAAATGCTATCAAAACATAATCAGCTACCACGCTTTTTTGAAAATATAATACTTGAATATGAACTTATTATGAGTGCAAGTTGTTATGCCCAATTTAAGCGTCACAGGATGATGACACAGATTCCACAGCCATTCTCGTTTAATCTTGGGTTTGAAATCCCCCCGCTTGTAAAAGAGTCTGGTTTTGAAGATAAAATTATTGAACACCTTAAAAGATCCTCAAACCTTTATCATAAAATATTTCAAAACAATCCTTATATTTCAGAATATGTTATTCTGAATGGACACAGGAGAAGGGTATATGCATTATTGAACGCAAGAGAATTATATCATATCTCCCGTCTCAGGATGGATCACCACGCACAGTGGGAAATAAGAAGACTATCAACCCGGATGGTGGAACTGGCAAAGAAAAATATTGATTATGTCTTTGATATGTGTTGTGGTAAAGATATGTTTGAGGAATATAAAGGGAGGTTAGACAGATGAAGATCGTGACTCTTTCTATAGCAAATATGGTATGTGAGCATTGTGAGAAGAAGATTAAATCTGCCCTTGAGTCTACAAATAAGTTCAGGAATATAACAGTTGATTATAAAAATAAGATTGCTGTCTTCTATGCGGATAAGAATGAGGATATTCAACTTGGGTTAGAGAAGATTGAGGAACTCGGATATACCCCCACCATCTCCAAGATTACGGACTTATAAGCTTACCTAAAATAGTATTGTTACAGGTATAAGGGTTATATACCCAATATTGACAGGTGCCATCACAATTGTAATAACCATTACACGACCCAGTATCAGAATCATAATAACAACATACTGTCTGACAGGTGGCATTAGTTGTTAAGACACCGCCATTTGCACAACCCGCACTCTGTCTATATACAACTGTCCCTGTAGAAGATTTTATATTTCCATTCACATAAAAATCTGTGGCATTCACAGTCAATCGCCCATTTGCATCATTTATAATCCTCACATTGTAATCCTGAGAGTTCCCGGTTCCATAATGAAAATCAATAAATGGAGTTCTTCCGGCTATTGTTGAATTCCCGAGCTCAATAGAACCATCCTGATCTGTTGAGAGTACACTCGCACTCCCCCACTTCAAAGAGTTTGCAACTATTACATTTCCTCCATTTACAGCAAGCTGAGTCCCTCCAACCGTCAATCCATTTGCCGGTAGATTCAATGCACCGGTCATTGAATCCCCTGCTCTATTGACCGGTGTGTATCCCAGTGCATCCTGCTTCGCCTCAAATCTCCTGTAATCCGTTGAGGTTAGATATCCATCTGTGCCTGAACTCGCCGCAGGTAGCGATATCGTCCCGGAGGTCGTTATCGGTCCCCCAACAAGCGGCGCCGCTGTATTTATCTGGGTCACCGTCCCTCCACCTGTAATACTCCCACAGCTCCAGTTCGCCCCGTCCCAC
>JBMFOP010000142.1:0-4674 GCA_049969675.1 Myxococcota bacterium
AGGATAATCTGATTTGAAAAGTTATCTATTTGTAAAATAATGGTTCTGGATGCATATTTTCAAAATCAGTATACCCCATTTATTCAATATCAATTAAAATTTCCTCCAACTTAAATAACCTTCAATGTCATTAAGCATAAATCAGACACTATCGTTAAGATCAAATAATGTCTGTAGAATCTTGTTTGTCAACTAATAATCATGTTCACCAATTACAGAGTTACTTGTTTCATCAGAGTATGCTTGCATATCCCAATTAAAAATTTGCTTACTCCAATCATAGATTTGTATAGAGATACTGCTTTCCCCTCTTGTAGAGGGGTCTCTGAAAGGACAGGGTGCTTATTCATAGGAAGCCTCATTTCATTATTTTTGTTTGATAAAATAATTTTACCCTGCCGAGGCTTTTATATCAAAAATTTTTTTTGGACAGATATGTCCTGTCATATAAATTTGGTTCATTCCCAAATGATATTTTTATCTTCGCAATAGATTTATGATGTTCAATATATATAAAGCAAAAAATTTAAATTAAACTTTCGTAGCACTTGACAAAAAAAGCGATAAATGAAATTATAATATGTCTTTTTGATAAGGTTGTTCTTTATGTATATTGGCAAGGATATTGACAGAGTTGATGGATGGGATAAGGTAACTGGCAGGGTAAAATTTATAGCAGATTATAAAATGCCAGATATGCTCTATGGACTTACCGTAAGGGCACCCATCTCAAAGGGGAGACTCAAAGGAATAGTCCTTGATAAAAATTTTGACTTTTCCAAAATCACCTTTGTCACCGCAAAAGACATCAAAGGCGAAAACTTTATCCATATAATCAAGGATGATATGCCCTGTCTGGTATCAGATAGGATTGAATATCTGGGTGAGCCAGTTGCATTAATTGCCGCAAAAAGCCCTTCGCTCGCATTGGAGGCGCTCAGGCATATAAGGGTTGAGGTTGAAGAGGAGAACCCGCTGATAGGGATTGAAGAGATTGTAAAGACCTACAGGCGGGAACCAGACTCACTTACATACTTCTACCAGCCAGTTATTAACAAAGGGAACATTAAAGAAGGATTTGATGAGGCGAGTTATATTGTAGAGGCGGAGTTTTATACCGGTTTTCAGGAACATCTCTATCTGGAGCCTCAGGGTATGCTATCATATCAAAATAATGGAAAATTCTACTGCATTGGTTCACTCCAGTGCCCTTATTATGTAAGACCCGCTGTAGCAAAGGTGCTGGGGATTAAAGAGGAGGATACTGTCATTATTCAGGCACCAACCGGAGGGGCGTTTGGAGGTAAAGAGGACTTTCCAAGCCTGCTCGCCGCCCACACCGCACTGCTCTGCCAGAAATCTGGAAAGCCAGTGATGATGATTTATGATAGAGAGGAAGATATCTCGTTTACAACTAAACGTCACCCGTCGTATGTACACCACAAAGCAGGAGTAATGAAGGACGGGAGAATTACTGCACTTGAGAGTACAATAATATTTGATGCAGGAGCATATATAACCCTCTCACCGGTCGTCCTCTCACGCGGGACACTGCACGCCTGTTCTGTCTATTTTATCCCCAATGTCAGGATTACAGCAAAGGCGGTAAAATCAAACATACCACCCCCGGGGGCATTCAGAGGATTTGGTGCACCTCAGACGCTATTTGCTATGGAATCTTTTATTGACACCATTGCACATAGACTCAAACTCAACCCTTACGAGGTCAGGAAGAAGAATCTTCTAAAGATTGGCTCTGAGATGGCAACTGGACAGAAATTGACTGAGGGCGTCGGCATTGATAAATGCCTTGATAGATTGAACACTATCTCTGATTTCAAGAAGAAATATGAGGCAAATAAGAGACAGAGCAAGAGTCGTGAGACAGAGACATTAAGAGGGATAGGGATTGCAACAGTTTTACACGGAGGTTCTTTTACCGGCAGCGGAGAGCTTATTCTCAAATCTAAAGCGGCAATTCAATTAAATCCAGATGGCATGGTGGAGATACTTATTGCAAATACAGATATGGGGCAGGGGGTTCAGACAATTTTTTCTCAGATAGTGGCAAGTAAACTTAATTTACCACTTGAGATGGTGAGGTGTCCTTTGCCTGATACATCCCGGGTTCCAAATTCTGGTCCGACTGTAGCATCACGCACAACAATGATTGTGGGCAGGATAATTACTCTATGTTGTGATGAACTCATTGCAACTATTGAAAGACATTATAATGAAAAGGTCTTAATTGAGAATGGAGTTGTAAATCTACTCAAGTCGAAGAAGAAGATACCATTTGCAAAAGTTGCTTCAACACTTGCTGGCAGGAACCCTCTATATATAGAAAAGCAATATGACTTTCCACCAGAGCAGGTCTGGGACGAGGAGAATTATAAAGGGACTGCCTACCCCGTCTATTCGTGGGGGGCAATAGCTGTAGAGATTGAGATTAACAAATACACATTTGAGATAAAACCGCTTAATCTATATACAGTCTATGAGATAGGGAAGGCAATCAATCCAAAATCAGCCATAGGACAGCTTGAGGGTGGCTCTATTCAGGCATTGGGCTATGGACTTATGGAAAGGCTTGAGGTCAAAAATGGGCGATTCTATCAGAACAGATTACAGACATACATCATACCTACATCAGAGGATACGCCGGAGATAAAGACGGAGATAATTGAGATACCTTATTCAAGAGGTCCTTTTGGAGCCAAGGGACTTGGTGAACTACCACATAATGGGGTGGCTCCAGCCCTCAGAAATGCCGTACTTAACGCACTTGGTATTGAAATAAATGAAATTCCACTCACACCCGAGGTAATATTGAAGGCCTATAAAAATAGGGGACTCTTATGATTAAGAGAAGATGGAAGATAAATGGAAAGTTACAGAGTATAGAATTTAATGAGGAGATGCGTCTTCTAGATGTGTTAAGAGATAATCTGGAACTTACAGGAACAAAAGAGGGATGTGGGGAAGGAGAATGTGGTGCCTGCAGTGTAATTATAGACGGGAAGCTCAAACTCAGCTGTCTGATACTTGCTGCCTCATTGAGAGATGGCACAGATATCCTGACAATTGAGGGGGTTGAGAGTACAACTCTCGGTAATAAGATACAACAATCATTTATTACTGCAAATGCCATTCAGTGTGGGTTCTGTACTCCCGGGATGGTGATGGCTACTTACTATCTCCTCACCAATGTCAAAAAACCCAATAAAAATCAGATAAAAGAGGCCCTCTCCGGAAATCTCTGTAGATGCACAGGTTACAGGTCAATCTTTGATGCTGTTGAACTCGCGGGAGGGAGAAAGTAGATTTATGAATATATTTACTCCCAATAAACTCAAAGAACTATTGGAACTAAAAAATAGATATAAGGATGGAGTAATTCTCTCAGGTGGAACAGACCTTCTTGCCCAATGGCACAACAGCAAATCAGTTCCTCAAAATATAATCTCAATATCTGCATTAAGCGAACTCTCATTTATACGAGAAGATAAGAATATCGTTGAGATAGGTGCTGCCACAACTCACTCGGAAATATCAAACAATAAGATAATTTTAAAACGTCTCCCGGTTCTATCTATCGCAGCATCAACTATAGGTGCACCGGCTATCAGAAATATGGGAACAATAGGGGGAAATATAGCAAACGCCTCTCCGGCTGCAGACCTTCCACCGGTTCTGCTCATATATGATGCCACACTCATCCTTGCATCAACAGGTGGAAATAGAGAAATAAAAATTTCTGAATTTTATCGCGGATACAAACTCACAGCACTCAAGCCAGATGAGATAATTTATTCGATTAAGATACCTATTCCACCCGAGAATTGCTATATTGATTTTTACAAACTTGGAACCAGAAGGGCACAATCAATCGCAAAGCTTTCGCTGGCCGGCCTTATAAGGAAGGAGAAGAAGGGGATAGAGATTATTAGGCTCGCGGCTGGCTCTGTAGCCCCCATACCTATCAGACTCTATGAGACCGAGAAATACCTGCAAGGGAAGATTTTAACCCGCTCTGTCATTTCAATCGCCTGTGATATTCTGTTGAAATATCTTAAACCTATTACCGATGTAAGGTCAACAGAGGAATATAGACGCTTTGCACTAAAAAATCTTTTAATAAAATTTCTAAACAACTCCTGACTCAATTAAGAATCTATACACTGCTGTTCAGGATTATAAAAACCTAACTATTTAAATAATCTTGATTCTGGAGGGGTAAATCCATATCTGCAAAATCAGTTTAACCTCTTTCTTCACTATCCATTAAAATGCTTTCCAACTTAAATATTAAGAGCCGGATCTAAATAATCAATGGCCATTAAAATCTCCACTACATCAGGCATATTTTAAAGAAATCAAATATCTCTCAATTATAGCCCGAATCCTGTTTGACTTCCTTTCAAAACTTTAAGTAAGAGACAGTCTAAAAAGAGGGAAATGGAAGGATGGAGTAAAGAATATCAAAGGAGCAGTTTATGAATTACATCAAATGTTTATACTCAAATTCAATCAAACCCAGAGACAAAATTCTTGACAAATCTCCCTTATAAATTGTTACCGAGCCATTTTTCACCCAGCCCAATTTACTTCTTACTGATTCAGTTTTTCTTTCAATTCATTCAGTCTTATCAGTCTATTCTGATATCTCTTCTG
>JBMFOP010000143.1:0-4565 GCA_049969675.1 Myxococcota bacterium
GTCAATAATGTTCAGGGGATTATAGGGAAACGAGAGGGCGAGCTTGCAGAGGGAGTCTCTGACTTCAAAAAGATAATGCAAAAACTGGATAAATCTCTATCAAGCATTGAGAAAGTGACCGAATCTATTGAGAAGGGAGAGGGAACGGCTGGCAGGCTCTTAAAAGATGATAAGATAGCAAAATCACTGGAAGAGACAGCAGACGGAATATCAGATTATGTTCAGCAGCTCTCCATGCTCCAGATTAATATCAATATCAGAGATGAATACAGCTTCCTGCAGAAGGTCTCAAAGTCATTCTTTGCAGTAAAGTTGCAGCCAAAAGAGGACAAATTCTACCTGCTTGAACTAATTGACGACCCTCGGGGCGATGTAGTACAGTCATATACATCAATTAAACGGAAGACGGGTGATTCCTTTGAAGAGGTGGAGAGGCAGGAGACCGTTAATAATCCACCCAATAAGCTCAAACTCTCTCTTGAGTTCGCAAAAAAATTCGATTTTATTACGCTTCGTATCGGAATTATTGAGAGTACAGGTGGGAGTGGTATTGATATAGACCTATTTAGACAGAGATTAAAATTTAAGACTGATATCTTTGAACTCGCCTTCCCGGGTAAGAACCCGAGGATGAGGATAACCGCTATGATTGCACTCAATGATTATATCTTTGTATCAACTGGAGTGGATGACATCTTTAATTACAACAAAGACTATCCAAATATGTCAAGGGATTACTTTCTGGGCGGCGGTATTCAATTTAATGATGATGACCTCAAATCCCTATTCTCAATACTACCCACATCCTCTATAAAGAAGTAGAGATGATTGAGGTCTTTACATTTGACCTTGGAAATGTAATCATTCCATTTGACCACTCTTCTATCGCCAGAAGATTAATCCAATACTCTAAAAATCAATGGAAGTATTCTTATGAGGATATTCACAAATATTTATATAGAGTTGCCGAAGTGGAGCATCAATATGAAGAGGGTAAAATCTCAACTGACGAATTTATCAATAGTGTTGTAAAGAGATTCGAACTAAATATTAGCGCTGATGAATTTACCTCTATATTCAACGATATCTTCTTTGAAATAGATGACAAAATGGAGAGGTTGATAAAAAGAATAAAGGACTCTGGATATCCATTGATCCTTCTAAGCAATACAAATGAGATGCACTTTAATTACATTCTGAATAGATATCCATTAATCAGTATCTTTGATGAGTTTATTCTCTCATATAGAGTCGGCTTTAGAAAACCAGATGAGCGTATTTATAGAGTTCTACTAAAAATGGCTAAGTGCAACCCCGATGAGATATTTTATGTTGATGACATATCAGAGTATGTCGGTGCAGCGAAGAATCTCGGCATAGATGCCCACCAATTTACCAGTATTGATGAACTCTCAAATCTTATTTCCCGATTAATCTATCAATCATAAAACTCTCTCCATCTACAACCAAATCTTACCTGATAATCTAATCTCACATCTATCCAAAATCATTATTTTACAAAATAGTTGACATCTCAAAGCAGATTATTCTTAATTTAGGTAAACCAGATTAATCAAGCAAAGTTAAATTACCTTTCAGGAGGCTTTAAGTCCCACCTGGTTCAGATAAAACTGAAATGCAAATATTATCAAGAAAGTTCAGAAGGTACCTTCCCCTCCGATAATTCCCCTTCAAATATAGAGTTCTGTATCCAGCTCAAATATTTTTTTAGAATCTTTCTAACCTTATTTACTCTCTTCTCCTCAATATCATAAGTAAGCTTTACAGTATTCAAAATGACAATAACCCCTTTGTTTTGTGCTTTTTCTATAATCTCATTTATGTTTTTATCTGGTAATGTAAAATCAATCAATCTAATCGATTTTTTGGGTGAAAAAATCCACCTGTTGAGTTAACCTGCTGAAGAGATTTGACAAAAACACAGTCTGGGGTTTAGCCTAATATCACACAACAGGTGGGAGATTATTATAAAGTTCTTTAACACATCCAGAGAGATTTTCAGGCAAAAAATTGATTCTGTAGAAGTTACCAATCCTCAGCAACAAAAAAATCGCTCAATTTAGATAAAAATAACGAGGTAATACTGAAGACGAAACCACTCTCAGCCTATAGAAGTCGTTTTCAGATAAACTGATCAGACATTGTCTATGGCCTTGAGAATATTCCTGAGGGTGCAACGATAATCGCAGGAAACCATAATGCTGGTATTACATTCCTCGAGCCAATGATGATGGCGGCTGAATACTATGAGTTGAGAGGATATGATGACCCTCTCTTCTTTCTTGCCCATGATACTATGGTTAAAATCCCGGTTGTGAAGAATTTTCTGATTAAATGTGGTTGTGTCAGGGCATCCTATGAAAATTCATACAGAATTCTGGATAATGGCAGGAAGCTGGTAGTCTTCCCCGGAAGGAATCACGAGGCATTCAGGACATTTAAGAATAGATGAATATAGAGAGAAGCGTCGGCTACCAATAGTTGGTTAAATCAAGATAGAGACCTATAATAACAATTTGTTCTTTATCAATTATGTGTTAACTCGTTGGGAGAAGAAAAATTTCTTGCAAGAGTCAGTGCTTTATATTAAATTGGATTTTGAGAAGGATGAATATTTGATATATTGTTCTTTGTGTACTCCGAGTGTGTTTTATAGATATTTATGAAAAGTTCAAGAGTAATAGGTATAGACCTTGGGACGACCTACTCCTCTGTCTCTATTGTAGTCAATAATAAGCCGATAATAATTCCGTCCAGAGAGGGTTATAATACAATACCGTCAATTGTTGCCTATACGAAAGATGGGGAGATTCTCACTGGATATAAGGCACAACGCTATGTCCTGATTGACCCCGAAAATACTATTGTAGGCTCAAAAAGACTTATTGGAAGGAGATATAGATCCAAGATTGTTCAGGATATGCTTCGTTATTTCAAATACAGGGTTGTTGAAGATAAGAATGGCTCCTGTGCCGTAAATATAGGTGGTGCGGTCATCTCCCTCGAACAGATTGCTGCTCTAATCCTGAAGGAGTTGAAGGAGATTGCCTCAAAATATCTCAATGAAGAGATAGAGAGGGCGGTGGTGACAGTGCCAGCCTTTTATAATGAGGCGCAGCGAATAGCAGTAAAACGGGCTGGAGAGCTTGCAGGCTTAAAAATAGAACGAATATTGAACGAACCCACTGCTGCCGCGATTGCTTTTGGTTTTGGAAGAAATATAAGAAAGAGAGTATTTGTATATGACTTTGGCGGAGGGACTTTTGATGTCTCTATATTAAATATTGAAGATGAGAGCTTTGAGGTTGAATGCACAGGGGGCGACACCTTTCTGGGCGGTTATGATTTTGATACAAGGCTTGTGGACATTATCCTTGAGAAGTTTGAGCAGAGGGGGCATATCTCATTGAGAGATAATAGTATTGCGATGCAACGACTGCTGGAGGCATCTGAGATCGCAAAGATTGAGCTCTCCTCTGTAGAGGAGACGAGAGTTATCATCCCGGCTATTACATCCTCAAACAATATATCATTGAGCATCAATGAAAAGGTATTGAGGTCAGAATTGGAGGAGAGAACGAGAGATCTGGTGGAGAGGAGTATTGTGATTGGTGATTCCATACTACTGGAGGCGAATATCTCAAGAGAGTTAATTGACGATATCCTCCTTGTGGGTGGTCAGACGAGAATGCCTCTTATCAGGCGGATGGTAAAGGAGTTCTTCTCAAAAGAACCTCAATATAGAGTCAATCCCTCGGAGGCGGTGGCACTGGGTGCAGCCATAGTTGCAGACGGTATATATAGAGAGAGCAGGATTAAATTTACAGATGTCCTCCCTCAATCAATCGGTTTCTCTCCAGATTCAAAGAGATATGTGAGAATTGTTCCAAAGAATTCAAAACTCCCCGTCTCTAAAGAGATCATCATACTCAATAACATTGACAACTCTCCCACAATTGAAGTGGTAATATATCAGGGTGATTCGCCTTTTCTGGAGGCAAATGAGATACTGGGGACCCTCAACATTCAGGGGATAACAATGGCGCCAAAAGGGATGATAAGGGTAAAGGTCTTAATAGATATTGACTCAGAATCAATTTTGCGATTCAGTGCCTGTGAACTCCCTTCTAAAAAGGAGTTGAAGATTAACTTTGAGAAGTGCAACACAGATATCTTTTGCACAGAAAACCCAATTATAGATTTATAATCTCCACTCATGCTGATATCGCAGGAAATTATAGGGCGTACATCTGGATGGCAGAGCGTGATAATACAGGTGAAGATACGATATGGAGAAATCCACAGAGGTTGCCTGTATGTCCAACCTGCATAAATTCTGATATACCCGATAATATTGATATTGGGGCGAGAGTCAGTCAATGGGACGATGGAAATACTATATACTTTCTGAGATATACAGTTGGGCAGAATTTTAAGATATACTCTGCTGTAAGAAGTCTTGATGCCTATTTGCCCACAACAATACAAAAATCTGGTTCGGAAAGATTATTTTAGATAGTGTGGAGTGCTATAACGATGTGGAC
>JBMFOP010000144.1:0-4483 GCA_049969675.1 Myxococcota bacterium
GATAAATATGCAATGTTGCCAGTAATAGCAGGTACAACAAAAGTGGTATTGTAATTATACATTGAATAGAGACTCCCGGTATTATCTGAATATTGATATGCATTAAATGAAAAATCGTTACCTGCATAAACAAATTCACCGCAAGGTAGAATCATATTCAATGAGCCATTTGAATAAATAATACTATTAAATTCTGGATTTTCTGGATTCTTTAATAATGCCTTCAACAGACTTCCCAAATAATCATTAGAGGAGTAATATAGCTCTCTTCCATAAATTGTTATCTCCTTAACTGCCTCAGCACCATTTGAGGTGTAAGTGTTTTTTAGGACCAAAGACTCAATATTGGAGATATCGTATATCTGAATACCCCTACCACTTGCAGCAACATACAAATAATTTGAATAAAAGGCAAAGGCGTCTTTTTGGTCATAGTACATAGTCGTTGCAGGACAATTACCAATATTAATTGTATTTTTTAAAGACATATCTCTTATATCTACAATCCTGATCTCCTCTATGCAATTATACCAATTTGAATTATCATTATCTATCCCTATAAAGAGATAGTTATCCATAACTGCTGCCGAGATAATTTCTTTATTTGATGGATTATCTAATGAAAATATTCTCTTCTCCAGCAGATCATTCTTAAAATTGTTAGAGATATATAAGATGACAGCATTATTAGTAACAGCATACACCTTCCCATCATAAAATATTGTATACTTTACAATAGGAAAATTATCTAACTTCTTAAACCAGAATGTATCCTGAAATCTACCTAATTCAATAGAGCTGAGATGTGTAAGCAATATCTGGTCCTTGTAAACAGATATATCACTGTTTGTCAAAACATCTGGAAAATATTCTGTCACCTTCTTAGGATTCCTTGGGTTTGCAAGAGAGAATATCTTTATTCCGGATTTGCTTGAGAATGCATTTATAGCACTATATGTAGCAAAGAGAAGGGTCTTTGAGACCTTTATATCATTATGGGTGATATAAAAATATGTATCCTTTTGAGGATCATTTCTCAAATGCCCATTATTATCAAATTTGACCCCGGCGAGCAACTCATAATTGCCGTAATTCCTGAGGATTTTAATTCCGTGATATGTAGAGACATAAAAATATTGACCCTCAGAGATGACATTGAATCCAATATCATTTATAGAGATAGTTTTTGATATTACATACTTATCAATGGACCGGTCGTACTGGGCAGCAACAAGGTTGGTAGAATCTACTGTATATAAATCTGAGAGGAACATTGAGCCATCTATTGCCGATGCCCCACGATTGCCAATCTCATTGAATGATATATTACTGATATCTGAAATATCGCCATATAAGAGTTTCTCACCTGAGCCGATATATAGATATCGCCCCTGCAAATTAATTGATTGAACATTTTGTATTGCCAAACTCAAGGTTTTTATCTTCTGTGGAGTTGATATATTTGATATATCGTAAATCAGCAAAGAGGAATTTTGAACATACGAATAAGGACCATTTGTCACTATAAAAAGGTATCTATCATTATTGTCCAGTCCTACAGCAAAGGTATTTTGTGGGACAGCTATCTCATTCAGTATTCTGATATTATCTGGCTTTGAAACATCAAATATTACAACGCCGTTTTCACCATTTGCAACAAAGGCATATCTGCCGTATAGTTTTAGCTGATGCATAGTCTTAAATTGGGGCATGGTAATAAACCCCAATAGAACTGGTTTTGATGGCTTTGATATATCTGCAATATAAATTCCACCATTCCCGTTTTTATTTCCAACGGTAAAATATAATAGTCCATCCCTCTCATCAACCGCCTCAAATGTAGAATCATTAGCAATATTTACATCAGCCTGAGTTACTTCTGTTATAAGGTCTGGAGAGATAACACCTGCGACTACCTCAACCGGTTGATATGTAATACTCCCTATATTTGGTTGTGGCTTTGTATCATCGTAAGCTGCTACATCCACTAAAAATGGAGTTGCATTCGGAAGACCCGTCAACCAAAACTGACAGACCTCCTTTCCATTTTTAATACTGCATGGCTTTCCTACATTGATTGGAGATGACCCCTCATTTGCAAAGTTACCATTTAATGAACGAGCATCATATCCATAATAGAGAAGATATCCGCCTATATCCTTATTGTAATCCATATTAAAAGACGGAGGCTCCCAACTTATCAACACCTTTGAATCGGCATTTTCACCTTTTAGATTCTCAACATAACCGGGCTCTTTTGAATCCTCAACAATCGTAATAGAATCTATATCACTGTAGTTACCCGCTTCGTCCACACCCCTTATCATCAGAGTTGATACATAATTTTGGGCGATATAAAATCTGACTGTATCTTCATCTATCAACTGCCCCTCAAGTTCATTTATATTTGTAAACCGATTTATATCAGAACATTTTTCATTATACCCCCCAGATATCTGAAATTTGAAATCTGTAATATTATCATCTGATGGCATAACAGAGATATCCACATCTATATAGCCAAGCCAGAAACAGTCGCTATGTGTAGGTAACTTCGTCTTTGTATACACTGGCTTCTTAAATTTAGGTGTCGTTGGAGATATAGTATCTATGACAAGATATATATCTTCCCGTGCCCATATACTCACATTACCTGCTTTATCTATACTATATACTCTGACCAGATAATCTCCATCTTTGATATACGGTACGGTTATATTATTTGAGTATGTATACTCAGAAAATACAATGTTATTCAAACTATCTGTAATCTCAATCTTAAATCTTTCTATCTCCGAAAAATCATTGCAATTATACTGCCAGGAAAAAAGAGGGGTATGCGTATTTGTAAAGTATCTATTTTTCCTGGTTGAGTATCTGGAATTTGAGATATTTACATCTTCTGGATTACAGGGTGGTATTGTATCCAGGATTATCTCACTTACGAATATATTTGTCTCATTTCCCACAGCATCCCTAAACTTGAAATAGATATGATGAACCCCTTCACCAGAGCCGATATCATAGTCTGAGATTATTGGGGAATAGGCAGTCCATACAGCATCACTAAAATCTGCACTATTAGAAATCATCATCTCACTGATATCCCGACCAATAATCTCTATATTCACCTTCTGTTTATTAGTATATCTTAAATCCCCGTTTATCTTTATTGATGCAATCTGTGGCAATGCTGTATCAATCATCATCCTCTTAGTTGCGAGATTGCTGATATTCTTTGCCTTATCCATTACCCTTACTTTGATATCAACATATCCATTTATAACAGGCAGTGTAACTGGATATAGAGGTTTGTAGTTATCCCATTGCTCCGGCTCTGCATCATTGTTGAAAAATACCTTTATCTTATCAATAGGTGCTGCCTTATTTTTAGCGATATCTCTTATTTTGAGATTTATCGTTGAAGAATTTACAGTATCTGTTCCGTTTATATTCTTTGCACCATCTATCTTTATCTCAACCTCTGGTGCTATATTATCAAAATAAAAATCTCTTCTATATACCTCACTCTCATTCCCAGCCTCATCCTTAAATTGAATCAAAAAAATCTTCTTTCCACTATTTCCCGAGATAGATTCAACAAACTCCCCTTTATAATTTTCATCAGAGATCTGCCTTTTTTCAAAAAATGAACTATCCACACCACTTCCAGAAATTTCACCCTCATCAACAATAATCTTTCTCATCCTAAGGGACATATAATTAGAGTAATTATCGCTCACGGAAATACCAATTTTGATATTATCTTTATTGATGTAGTCCTCATTTGTATCCATAAGAATTAATTCTTTTAGCACCGGGGGAGTCTTATCCAGAAATATATTTGCTGAATAGATTGGTGTCTCTCTGCATAAAATGTCTCTAAACTTTACATTAATTGTATAATTACCCTCTTTGACCAGGTCAATAATTTTATCTCTATTTTGATTGATATCCTCCCATTCTGAATTGTCAACTGGACTATTTACAGAGAGTTTGAGCTCCTTTAAGAAATCTCCATAATAAAATATTGCCTTAACTCTATTTTTATTAGTAACAGAGAGCACATGTCCGGGATTATTCTCATCCTCAATCCTGATGAGTGCAGATGGTGGCTCAAGATTTATCACACCCAGTTCAACAGATTGACCTTCTTTAATAAGGACAGAATCTTTGAAAAAACCCAACCCATTGACCTCATCATATGAGCTGAGCTTATAACTCCCCACCTTGACATTTCTAAACTCAAAACTCCCATCGGCATCTGAAATCTGCGTATAAAAATTTCTTTCTAAATTCTTATTACAGGGATTGATCCCAGATGTCATTAGAAATCCAGTCTTTGTCTCAAAGGCAATAAGTGAAACCTTTGCAGATCCTAACCCAATCTGTGATTCATTGGACTCATCAGTCTTCTTAATAAATCCCCGCACACTACCCTTTTTAAATGATAGATTTATCTTTCCAATATTCGTGGTCTGAC
>JBMFOP010000145.1:0-4462 GCA_049969675.1 Myxococcota bacterium
GCAGAAACCGCCTCTCTTCTTACAATTGTACTTTCATCGGTACTTGCGTATTTAATGAAAGAGGATAAAAGGTTAATATCTTCGAATTTTGCTAAATTTTTTATTGATAAAGCTCTGATATTTTCATTTGGGTGATTTAGTAAATTTTGTAATGGTTCTTTACTATAACCATTTTCTAATCTACCAAGTTTTTCTAAAACATAAATAATGATTCCGGCATTTTGGTTTTGTAAAAAAGACGAAAAAGCGTTTGGATCATTTTTAAGTTTGTTGATTAACTCTCCATTTATTTGTTTGCTCAAAATAGTTCTGTTCATATTATTATCTTATTAATTCCTCAATGTTTACTCCTAGCGACTTGGCAATTTTTGCCATAACAAAAACTGACGGCTTTTTATTACTCCAGTTTCAATTTTGGTTAGCGTTGTGTAGGGAATATCTGCTTTTCTTGCGAATTCATCTTGCGAAAGCTGAAGTTTAAGACGCAACGCCTTTATTCTTTTGCCTAATTTACTTTCCTTATTATTTTCCATAATTTGCTAACATTATATCGTTAATTCTATACAGGTATATGATAACAAATTGGCGGGATGGACGGGATTCGAACCCGCGGCCTCCGGCGTGACAGGCCGGCGTTATAAACCAGCTTAACTACCACCCCGCACAGGGGAATTATCTATATACCAAAATTTATTATAAAGTCAAATAGAAAAAACTTTTTTGGCTGGCAATACCTAAAAATTTTTAATAAATGTATAGCCCTCTCAAAGAATTGCCTATTTTTACTCATATACCCTCTCCTCAACTATGGAATACAGAACCCAATCAAGACTCCCATCGTTAATTGAGAAATTGCAGAATTCGCATAGATCAAGGATACTTTCCGTAAGCGGTGCCCCACAGTTATGACAGGGGATTGTCTTAAAATTATAGAGTGCAGAGCCCCTTACATCCGCCCCGTTGATTATCTCATATCTTCAATTGATAAAAAAGTAAATAGAAATTCAGAAGGCTTTCTTTACCTTCTCTATTAGTTCATCCGCATTGGTTATTTTTACAAGTTCTGCCCTGAGGGTAGATGCATTTCTGAGCCCTTTTGTGTACCATATCAGATGTTTTCTCATCTTAAATATCTCCCTCTCGGGGTGAGGGGAATTAAGCACAGCGACTTCAATATGCCTGAGGATAATCTTTTTTAAGTAATTCAAATCTGCTACAAAATCCTCTTCCTGAATCTCCTTTATAAGAAATGGTCTCCCCAAAAGTCCACGCCCTATCATCACCGCATCGCATCCGGTCTCTGCCTTCATCCTGAAATAGTCTTCTCTTGTTCTAACATCCCCATTTCCAACGACAGGGATCTTAACGGAGCTCTTTACCTTCCCTATTAAGGACCAATCTGAATGTCCGGAGAATGCCATTGCGCGAGTCCTTGGGTGTATTATTACATAGTCAGCACCTTCACCCTCAGCCATCTTTGCATATTCAACCACATTTATACTCCTCTCATCCCAGCCCGAGCGAAGTTTCACTGATAAGGGTAGCCCCGTCGCCCTTCTTGACAATCTTACAATCTGTTCAGCGAGCCTTATATCCTTCATAAGCGCAGCGCCCGAACCAGAGTTCACAACCTTCCGTGCGGGACAACCCATATTTATATCAAATGCGACGGGCTTTATTAAATCCTCCACTATGTGGATTGCCCTCTCAAACATCTCCGGCTCTCTCCCGAAGAGTTGAACCACCAATGCCCCACCATCAATCGCCCTTCCAATCAAACTCAGATTCTTCTTTGGGGCGAGTACAATCCCCATCGCACTCATCATCTCCGTAAAACAGACCTTTGCACCACACTCCCTCAGAATTACTCTAAACGGTGCATCAGATATTCCGGCGAGCGGCGCAGGTATTATCTTTATGTCCTTAATCTCACCTATAGAAAACATTGAATATCATCTCCATCTTCTTTACCTGTAATTGCGAGAGTGAGCGCCCTGCATCCTATGCAGTCCTCAAATCCACAGGAACCACAAGCTCTGGAGTTTATCCTCTTCTTGAATTCAGATATCTCATAATTAGAGAGTATCTTTCTGATTGAGGGTAGGTCAGATACATTCAAATCTGCCACCTTCTTATTGTATCTCCTGCAGGGGTAGATTGAGCCATCGGGCATAAGCGCGAATGAATCGGGGCCCAGATTGCAGAGTGCACCTTTGAGATAGAATCTCCTCCTTGAACGAATCAGCCAGAATGCCCTGTATTGAATCAGATCTTCGGGCAGAAGTTGCAGTTTTGAAATCTTCAAGATCTCCTCAATTACACTCCTTAATTCATATCTTTTGAGAAAATCGGTTGAGATGGCTCTACCACTCCCGAGAGGAACGAATCTCTCAAAGATAATACCGGAGAGTTCAAACCGGACGACGAATTCAACCATCTTGCTTACATCTCTAAAATTATATGAACCCAGTGTCATCATAATCAGTATATCTCTATTGAGCCTCTTAAAGGCATTTAAATTCTCTTTTACCCTATCAAGATTCCCGTCGCCTCTAATACCGTCGTTTGTAGATTTATCCGGTGATTCAATGGATACCTTTATATACTTTAAGTGCCGAATCTGATCTAACTGCTCAATAAGTCTTTCATTTATAAATGTGCCATTTGTAATAATATTTATCTCAGAACAGTTCTCGTATCTGTCAATGTGAGTCAGAAGTTCAATCAGGTTTGGGTATAGTAGAGGTTCACCACCGGTTATATTGACTGCAATTTTGTATCCCTTTTTATATCCAAATATCTTATCCGCATAAGATTTCAATGTTGTAATATCCTTCTCTCTCTCATTTGAGAAGGTATCCTGATAGCAGTGTCTGCATCTGAGATTGCATCTATCTGTAATGTGCCACTGAAAACCTAAAATCTTCATATCATTCATCCATAGTAGAATGAAAAAGGTCTTATAACACAATATAAATTATTAGCAATTTGTAAAGGAGTTGATTCTCTTTGCAACTTATTTTTGTTGATTTTCCATAATTGAATGTGTTTATATCTTATGAACCCTTTCTGGAGGATATCTGATGAGAAGACTGGTTTCAGAGAATATAGAGACATTGAGACCCTATACCCCGGGTAAGCCGATTGAGGAGACAGAGCGCGAGCTCGGAATCACAAATATAATAAAACTCGCAAGCAATGAGAATTCACTCGGACCATCAAAGAAGGCTATCAGGGCTATCAGGAATGCACTCAAGAACCTGCATCTCTATCCCGATGCAAACTGCTACTATCTAAAAGAGAAATTAGCGGAGTATCATAAAATCTCCCCGGACCAGTTAATTCTGGGGAATGGTTCAAATGATATAATTGATTTGAGTGTGAGGACATTCTGCTCGCCGGGAGATGAGGTAATCACATCAGAGATGAGTTTTATTATGTTTTATATAAGCGCTCAGGCACAGAATTGTGTTCAGAAGATTGTAAAGATGAAGAATTATACATTTGACCTGGATGCAATTAAGGCGGAGATTACAGATAAGACAAAGATGATATATATTGCCAATCCAAATAATCCCACAGGGACATATAATACGAAGAAGGAGATGGATAGATTTATAAAGGGCATCCCGGAGGATATTGTAGTTGGAATAGATGAGGCATATTACGAATATGTCACGGCAAGAGACTATCCATTTAATACGATTGACTATATCAAAGATAGGCCCAGTACAATTATAATGAGGACATTCTCCAAGATTTATGGGCTGGCTGGTGTAAGAATTGGATATGGAATTACAGATGCAAAACTCGCAAATTATATGAATAGGGTGAGGCAGCCATTCAATATCTCAACGCTTGCACAGGTAGCGGCAATCGCTGCACTTGATGATAAAGCCCATATAAGGAAGACCCGCAAGATGAATCGGGAAGGTATGGATTATCTCACAAAAGAACTTACATCTCTCGGTTTCACTGTAATCCCATCTCAGACAAACTTCTTATTAATTGACCTGCACAAAGACGCGACCGAACTCTATGAGAAGATATTGAGACTCGGGGTGATTGTGAGACCGATGAAGGGATTTAATATGCCAACCGGAATTCGTGTAACTGTTGGAACGATGGAGGAGAACAAACGATTCATTGAGGCGTTAAAAGAGAGTTTGTAAGATTTATACAGATTGATTAGAAAAATGACTTATTTTACTAAACTTATATTTTGGGATTTTATAGCAGTATTATGAAATATACCCTCGTATAATTGCCAGTTAAAAGTTATTAAGTACTAACTTCAATAACATATAAAACCAATTGAGTTCTTATACATATTTTTGAGTTGACACACTCTCCATCCTCTATCGTCTATTGATACCAGCAAACAGTATTATTTGTGCAGCGTATTCAGGTCAATAAATACAATACCACGCATTAAAAAACTTATTTTCTCCACACATTTTCA
>JBMFOP010000146.1:0-4424 GCA_049969675.1 Myxococcota bacterium
AGGATGTATTAACTGCCAATCTTCTCTACCTAAGTATGTTTAAGAAATTCATTCCCTCCACTCTTACATTGGTTCAGGTTTTATTTTTTTCTTCAACAATTCTCTCTGAAGAGAATATTAACAAAGAGATAATAAGTTTTATTAAAAGAGAAAAGATATACAATGACCCTATGTGGATAGCCCTTCTGCATTACAAAAAGCAGGTAAATAATAAGTTTATCAGTGAGGCAGATGGAAAGAATTTCTTTATTTCTCCTGATGGAAAGACGAATCCAGCAGAAGAGTTGATTGCTGATATAATCGCATTTCTTGAGCCAGAGGAGAGATACAATGAAGAAAAGATGCATCCACAATGCAGATTCCCTGCAAGATATAAATGGATTAAGAAAAGATTATCAAATCTCGATCTGCCATTTAAAGATGTTAAATGTGATAGATTTCTGGAGTGGGC
The DNA here is from genome assembly GCA_049969675.1 of Myxococcota bacterium. Taxonomy (GTDB): domain Bacteria; phylum Myxococcota; class SpSt-1050; order SpSt-1050; family SpSt-1050; genus SpSt-1050. The sequence continues at coordinate 452 of JBMFOP010000146.1, forward strand.
ATATCTTTTAAGACCAAAGGGAATGACCCTTATATATGCCTCTGGCTATCTCAATAATCCCGCCTCAATGTTCGGTCATACATTTATAAGACTTGACAGAAAGGAGAAGAGTATTGAAACTGACCTTCTATCGTATGCAATAAATTATGCAGCGATACCTACTACCTCCAATGCGCTCTTATATGCGATTTTAGGGCTTGGTGGTGGATTTGAAGGTAGATTTTCAACCCTTCCATATTATATGAAGGTTAAGGAATATGGTTCAATGGAACATCGGGATTTATGGGAATATCATCTGAATGTAAATGAGGAACAACTTGATTATGTCGTAAAACATATATGGGAGCTCGGACAGACCTATTTTAATTACTATTATATAGATGAAAACTGTTCATATCATATACTCTCACTAATTCAGATTGCATACCCCGAGCTTGATTTTAGAGAATATTTTTCGGTCTACACAGTCCCTCTGGATACAATAAAGTTTTTACTTAAACATAAAAATATAATTAAAGATGTAACCTACAGGCCTTCTCTCAAATCTGTGGCGGAGAATCTCATACCATTACTTAACGAAAAAGAGATTGAGATCGCTCTTAATATCTCAAAATCCAGAGAAGAGCTGAGGATTCCAGAGGAGTTTGAGGCCCTAACAGAAGAAAGTAAAGCCAGAGTTCTGGACACAGCCTCCATACTTTACAGATTTTACAGAGGTTATGGACTTGTAGAAGAGGAGGAGAAAGAGGTAGCAAAGATTGAAAAAGAACTCCTTTTAAGACGTGCAAGACTGAATGTCATATCTGAAAAGATAAATTACAGAGAGCCATCTCCTCCGAATAAAGCACATGGTCCTGCAATGATATCTGCCGGATTTGGATATAGTAAAAGTGGCACATTTGAGGAACTACACTTAAAGCCGGTACTACACGACCTTCTGAGCAGAGAAGACGGTTATGAACCGCTCACCCAGATTGATATGCTGAGCATTAGATTAAGATTCAACAATAGATATGAGAAGGTATTTATTGATAACTTTGACTTTATCAGGATTGTATCGCTTGCTGAGATTCACCGATGGATTAAGAAATTCAGCTGGAAGTTAAACCTGAGCGCTGAGGCAGATTATCAGAAAGATAGAGATAGACTTAATTATATCAATTTTTTACTCGGCGGTGGACCGGGTATAGCATTCAGTTCTCATATCTCGGGTCGGGAGACATACTTTCTCTTCTTAAATAATGAGATTATGACAGACCCGAAGTTTAATTTCTCTCTTAATTCTGGTATATATTCTGGCATATTACTACATCTTTCAAAATATGTAGAGAATTCATTAAGTTATGGAATATATCACCCACTTTACTCTAAAGGATATGAGGTAGCATTAATTCATAAATTAAATTACGACATGGCCTTTCATCTAACAGATTCTATAGACATAAGATTAACTTCAAAGTTAGTCTGTTTTAATTATTATGAATCTTCATTGAGTCTAACTCTAACATTCTAACAGTGTTCAGAGAATAAACACATAAATTTACAATGGCTTATAAAAATCTGATTAATAATCTTGACATAACATTTGATAAAATATATAAAGAATGCGGATGTGTGATGTAAACCCAAAGGAGGTTTTTATGAGAGGTTTTATTGCAGCCCTTCTGCTACTTGTGTTTGTTGTGGGTTGTGCAGGATTTCAGAATCAGTGGTATTATCAGAGATATTCCACCAAATATACAAAGACAAACAAATGGTCAAATCCCTACGCGAGTCAGTTGAAGCCTACTGATATAATTACTTTTTATAATTATTATAGCACTTTTAGCTCAACTTCAGGTAATAGCTCATCCACAAGCAGTGGGTATTAACTTTTAATTAAAGGAGGTCTTTTATGTATAAGATTTTAATTGCATTAGTTCTTACATTTTCATTTATTGGATGCACAACTGTCCCAGCACCGGTATTGGGCTTTCTCTACACTGATGTAAAATTCCCATCCGATGCCCCTAATTCGGCAAAGGTAGTGGAGAAGAAGGGCGAGGCATGTGCAACCACCATCCTCGGACTTGTCGCAACAGGTGATGCAAGTCTTGCATCCGCTGCGGCTGAGGCAAAGATTACCCAGATTACAGCAGTTGATTATCACTCAACCAATATACTCGGCCTTTACGGAAAGTTCTGCACAATCGTTAGAGGAGAATAGTCCTGTCAAACCTGGGTTGACAATCACACATCCTTTTTATATTTTATTTCAGTTTTACCAATTGTATCTATTTGAAATTTGCGTATATGTAAGGTGAAATTAGGTTAAATGGTTATAAAACAGAGAGATTTGAATTAGAAGTACCAAAAAAGTTAAAAGACATAAACTTAAATTTGAAAAGATTTGAGAATGAAAAGTCTGATATTACAACAGAATCTGCAGGATGTATCAAAGATACTGATTGTAAAGGTGATAGAATCTGTGTAAAAGGCGAATGTCAGTGGCCTGAGAAAAAATAATTCTTCAACAAAAAATCGGCTCATTATAAAATCTGACAGTTTGTTTAACCTAAAGTTGCTATTTACAAAATGGAATAATATGATTATATTTTATGTTGTTTATATGGAGGTTCTGAGATGACAAACTCTATTAAGACAGTTTTTCTATTAGGCTTGATGTCTGGAATTATACTCTTTTTAGGGCAGATGATGGGTGGGAAAGAAGGATTGATTGTTGCACTCGGATTTGCAGCCTTTATGAACTTCTTTGCCTACTGGTTCTCGGATAAGATCGTCCTCTTTACATCTGGTGCTCAGGAGGTTACACCAACAGAGGCACCGAAACTCCATTCCATTGTTGAGCAGCTCTCTTATGCGGCTGGAATTCCAAAGCCACGTGTTTATATCATTGATACACCAATGCCAAATGCATTTGCCACAGGGAGAAATCCCACTCATTCAGCTGTTGCTGTCACAACGGGTCTGATGGATATCCTTGACGAGCATGAACTCAGAGGTGTTATCTCTCATGAACTTGCACATATAAAGAATAGGGATATTCTCATCTCTACAGTTGCTGCAACCCTTGCAGCAGCCATTACTGTAATAGCCCGAATGATTGCGTGGGGTGCTATGTTTGCCGGCAGTTCAAGAGATAATGATTCAAGAGGCGGTTCAAATGCACTCTTTGGACTGTTGATGGTCATCGTAGCACCTCTGCTCGCAATGATAATACAGTTGTGGATTTCACGCACAAGAGAATATTTGGCAGATGAGAGTGGGGCAAGGATCGCCGGGACGCCACACGGACTTGCATCTGCACTTGCAAAGATATCCACTTTTTCAAAGCGATTGCCAATCTCACCAAATCCAGCGACAGCCCATATGTATATCTACAGCCCTTTATCCGGCGAATCTCTATTGAGAATCTTCTCAACACATCCACCGGTAGAGGAGAGAATTAAGAGACTCAGGTCAATGCATATATAAATCAGGAAGGAGAAGAAGATGACAGAGAAGAAGAATAAAGTAATGGACGAGATGATGGAAAGATGGGAAGAGACTTTGAGCCTTATCTCAAATAAGATCCTCTCAAATGAAAGTCTATTAAATCTTATTCAGACAATTATTGCAAAGGCAATTACTGCAAAAGGTAGGGTCAATAAAAATATGGAGGTCGTCCTCAACTCGCTCAATCTACCTACCAGAAAAGATATCCAAAAATTATATGAGCATATTGATGAACTGGATGAAAAGATAGCCCGACTCCTTAAGAAGTTGGAAGACAAATAATTATAGTCTACGGTTAACCCCTAACAACCCAAAATCTAAGTAATAGGTGTCTCATTTAGAACAAAAAACTGATTTGACATAATTAGATTACAATCCATATTTCTCTGTAGATTCCTTAATTTCTTTTCAAAATTATAAATTTTTGCCAGAATGAAATTATAACTACTCAACATTACTTAATTAAGTGATATGTATA
>JBMFOP010000147.1:0-4413 GCA_049969675.1 Myxococcota bacterium
GATGAAACAGAGAGAATAATAAAAATGATACAAAGTCTTAGAAACTCTCTTAAAAGTTAGCAATGGTCTATGGACTATGGTCTGTTATTTACTTCGGTCGTGATTTGCTGCTTGCCGCATTAATTGGAATAGTTGTTTGGACTTAGATGAATCTTGAAAATTTCATTTGACTAATATGCCATTTTGCCTGTATAATCTGTCTTTGTTTAGAATGTTTTATTTCAGGAGATGAAAATGAAGAGAATATTTATTTTGTTTATGTTTCTCATATTTGCAGTAAATCAACTCTATGCATCTGTGGCAATCAGGCTCTCAAATAAGGAGATGACAGAGAAGGCGGATGAGATTGTAATAGGTACAGTAAAAGATATATCTTATGTCTTTGACGAGAAGCAGAGGACCCCATATACCATTACTACAATTGTTGTTGAGAGATGGATTAAGGGGAATTCAAAGGAGCGAGAGATAAAGGTGAGACAGATTGGGGGAAAGTTTGGTGACCAGCATCTATTTATCACCGGTGATGCAAGACTGCGCCCGCAGGAGAAGGTTTTATTGTTCCTCACAAAGGGGGAGGAGTTCAGGTTTATTCTGGCATTATCTCAGGCCAAGTTTTCTATTATAAAGGATGAGAAGACTCTGGAGGAGAAGGTAATAAGGGATATGTCTCAACTCGGACTCAGCAGATTTGATAAGGATGGGAAGATGGTTATTGAGAAGGTAACAGATGAAAAGCCTGTGCTCTTAAAGGATTTTGTAAAAGAGATAGAGTCATATATCAAGAAGTAAAGGAGAATTTTTATGGCTAAATTTCTGGTCTATATTCCATCACCAGTGGCCGGGATGCCAAATCTTCAGATCAAGATAGATGCAGATAACTGGATGCTTGCACTTCAACTCGGCAGACAGAAGGTGGGAGAGAAGACTGAACTTGGCTCAAATATTATGTGTGATTTTAAAGAAGATGGGACAGTAGAGGTAACGGATCCTGCTACAGGGAGGGCATTCTCTATAAAGGAGATAGATGAGGGCGCTACCGTATCTCCGCCCGCACCGTCTCCCGCTGCTCAACAGGCGACATCTACTCCGATAGTCCAACCGCCGTCTGCTGTTCAACCTAAGCCACAGACAGTACCCGCCCCAGAACCCACTGTTAGACCGGCACCATCCGCAATTGATAAGCCAGTTGTACCTGTGCAGCCGGTTGCTCCTACTATGAAAATGCCAGAACCAAAAGTTGAAACTCCAAAGCCAGCCCCAGCTCAGCCCGAGATAAAGAAGGCAGAACCTATAACTCTGGAGGCTCAGATATCCCCTGAACCCAAAGCCGCTCCCAAACCGTCTATGCAATATCAGCCGGTTGAGAAGCCAGCAAAGAAGATAGATGCAAATATAGAGGAGGTAAAGGAGGTTAAAGAGGAGAGAGCCGTTGGCAGAAGGGATACAAAACTATCTTCCAATATAGATTCAATTATGGCATCTCTATTTACAGAGGTCTTTGATGTATATAATTCGGCTAACTCCCGTGAGGACGCCGCTAATTTTATGCTGGACCTTGCGATGAAAAAGATCGGGGCTGAGGCAGGTTCAGTTTTGTATGCAGATCTATCAGAGACCGAATTATCCTTTATCGCAGTGAGAGGACCAAAGAGCGAAGAGATCAAGAAATTTAAGGTCCCTATCGGTAAGGGGATAGTGGGATTCTGTGTTGACCTCGGTGTGAGTCTGGCGATATCTGATGTATATAAGGATAAGAGGTGGTTTGACAAGATATCCAAGGCTATTGGTTTCCCGACAAAATCAATTCTCTGTGCCCCAATTCAATATGAAGGTCAGACAATCGGTGCGATAGAACTTATTAACAAGAGAGGAGATGGGACATTTTCGGCAGATGACCTGAATATCCTCAACTACATTGCCCACGAGACAGGTGAGGCATTTATCAGGATTGAAGGGAAGAGACAACAGAAATAGTGCCGGGTAAATCTATTTACATACTATTTTTTCTTTTTACCTTCCTTTTGGAGGCGCAGGAGCTCTATAAGTATACAGATGAAAATGGTGTGGAGCAAATAGTTGACTCCCCGTACAAACTGCCTGCAAATATCCGTGATAAATATATCAAAGAGTATGAGAAGAAGAAGAAGAACCAACTGCCACCGGATCTACAGGATACAAGACCTGCATTTAAGGATAGTGTAAAGAGTAATATGCTTCAGGAGGAGTTACAGAGACTGGAAGAGGAAAGAGAGAAAAAGAAGGCACAGGCGGAGAGAGAGAAGAGACTTGAGGAGCTGAAAAAAGAGATGGAAGAGAAGGTGAAAGAGCTGGGATATAAGTCTCAAAGGGCACTTATTACTCAGATTCCAGAGCTTAAAGCTGAGGTGGAGAGGCTTAAGGCAAGGATTGAGGAGTTAGAGAAGGAGATTGAAAAATTAGGTGAAAAGGATAGCAATAACAACCAGAAACAGTGAGAGGAGAGAGGAATGAAAAGACCTGTTTTAGTGATTTTCTTTATTATGCTCAGTTCGGTCTCTTTTGCAGGCAAGGACAGGGAAAATCCGGAAGAACTCTATCTACAGGGTGAAGATTTCTATTATGCGGGTTTTAAGGATAAGGCAAAAGAGGCATTCAACAAGGTAATTTCTATAAATCCAGAACATATCGGGGCGCTCAGGAAGATGGCAGAGATCTATAATGCGGAGGGGAACTATCAGGAGGCGGCACAGAATATAACAAAGGTTATTACACTCAAACCAAATCTTCCCGGGGCGATGGACCTCGCAGGTGTGATTTATAAGAATCTGGGAAATGCAGAGAAGGCAAAGGAGTATTTTAAGAAGGCATGCGACCTCGGGGTTAAGGCATCCTGCGCAGATCTCAATGCAGGGAATTTTTCATCGGCATATAAATCTGGGAAGCCAGCGATAAAGAATCTATATAAAGAAGGGACGGCGGATTATTATTATCAGCAGGGGAAGATATATCAGTCACAGGCAAAATACGATGATGCCCTCGTATCTTTTGAACAGGCAGTCTCAATTGACCCAAAACACATAAAGGCGCTTGAGGAGGCTGGATATGAATGGTCTATGAAGGGGAATTACGAGAAGGCAGTTGAATATTATAAGAAAGGGCTTGAAATCAATAAGAAGAATGGGAATCTCTGGGATAGATTGGGACTCGCTTATAATAGTATGGGTAATTTGGAAGAGGCAAAGAAGGCGTTTGAAGAGGCGTGTAAACTCGGTATTCAGGCATCCTGCAATGACGCACAGGCGATGGGCTCAAATGTGAAGTTTGGAGGGAAAGGCTCTCCACCGGATATCTCTGAGATTTTGAAGATGATTAATGATGGTGAATTTAACAAGGCTGAGGAGCAATTAAAGGAGCTGATTGAAAATTCTCCTAATCATTACCTCACATATTACGCCTATGCAGAATATTTCTATAAACTCAAAGATTATGATTTTGCTATGATGCACCTCAAGAAGTCAATGGACATATTCCCGACATATTATCAGAGCTGGGCACTTATGAGCAAGATATATGCTGACACAAAGAGGGTAAAAGAATCCACAGATGCATTAAAGAAGGCGTGTAAACTCGGTTACAAGTCAGAGAGTTGCCCCAGATAGGAGAATTTTATCTCTGACTTTCCCAGTATCTTCTGATTTTGTCAAATTCTGAACCTTCCATTATCAATCTGCCACTCTCAAGGAGGAGGTATCTATTGCAGAAGGCTAATGCAAAATCTATATCATGTGTTGCAATCAGTTGAGTTGAATCCAGTCCCGACATAAGGTCACAGAGCCTTCTCTTTGCAGGCGGGTCCAGCCCGGAAGATGGTTCATCCAGAAGGAGTAGTTCGGGTTCAGCGGCAAGAATGCCCCCAAGAGCCACTTTTAACCTCTCACCATAAGAGAGGTTAAATGTATATGAATTCAAATATCGCTCAATACCAAGTCTTGAAGCAATCTTCTCTGCTTTTTTATTTGCTTCACTCTTTGAAATCCCCTTTCTAATCATCGTGAAAGATATATCTTCCAGAACGGTGGGGAAGAGAATCTGGTCATCAGGTATGCTAAATAAGAAACCAGTCTTTTCTCTGAGTTCCTCAATATTCTTATTGGAGATAAGATTGCCCTTGAAATATATCTCTCCTGTATATTTCAACAATCCTACGATTGCAAGCATAAGTGTTGTCTTGCCGGATCCATTGAGTCCAAAAAGAGCCACACGCTCACCTTCGTTGACTGAGAAAGAGATATCAGAAAGTACCGGTCTATTTTCGTCTTTATAATAGACAGAGAGATTTATAACCTTAAGAATCATAACAATCCCTTATAAAATATCAATTCTGATTATGAATGCAATTATCAACCAGAAGAATGAGAAAATCAGTAATAGAAA
>JBMFOP010000148.1:0-4405 GCA_049969675.1 Myxococcota bacterium
TTTTAAACAAAAAATATATCATTTATGCCGTATTTTCAATAACTTATCCCTTTTTGTAGGGGTGAACATCCGTTATAAATGTAAAGCAAGTATTTCCGACAATCATTTTAGTCAGACCCTGTAAGGCATTATATTACCTAAATGTTTAATATTTCCTGGCTGAACTCTTTGAGTAGTCTCTTATCAAATCTATTAACTTCTGTGGTAGCTGGGGTATATCTACCAATATTTTCAGATATAAGTCCCCTCTACCTCCGCCTTTCAGGTGTGGAACTCCTTTCTGTGGAACCCTTAAGACCTTCCCTGAGGAGGTCATCTCTGGAATCTTTACACTTATAACCCCGTCAAATGTATCTACATCTACTCTCCCACCAAGCACTGCATCATAAAGGGAAATATGCAAATCTCTATATAGGTCATCTCCCTTCCTGGTATAGAGTGGGTCTTCTTTTATATGAACCTCAAGATATAAATCTCCATCCTTCCCACTCCCCTTTCCTGGCATACCTTTTCCAGGGATACGAATCTTAAAATTCTCATCTACACCGGCCGGAATCTTTACTGAAAGTGTCTGCTCCTTATTATATGAGCCTCTCCCACCACACCTCGGGCAGTCTGACTGGGATATATAGCCGGTTCCATTACAGGTCCTACACTTTGAACCAATCTTAAAAGTCCCTTTGATAATTCCCCTAAATCCGGTTCCATTGCAATCAGGACAGGTTACCTTCCCCTTTGAGCCAGTAAATCCTCTACCATTACAGACCTCACATCTGACTGGCTTTTCAAAGGATATATCCACACTATTTGAGAGCACCACATCTCTTAACGAGACATAAATCGGATAATTTATATCCTGTCCGTCCTCATCCCGAACCCTCCGCCCCTGACGGGAGAAGCCCTGTTGGAAGAAATCAGAGAATATATCCTGAAAGCCAGAGAATCCAAAATCATCAAAATTTATATTTTCATAGCCACTATAACCGGTACCAGAGTGAGGCGGCTGATAACCACCCTTTACATCTCCGAACATATCATAACGTCTTCTCTTCTCAGGGTCAGAGAGTACTTCGTATGCCTCATTTATCTCCTTGAACTTCTCTTCTGCGGCTTTATTGCCGGGGTTTAAATCGGGATGGTACTTCTTTGCAAGTCTTTTATAGGCACTCTTTATCTCTTTGTCTGTTGCATCTCTTGAAACACCAAGAATCTGATAATAGTCCTTCATATAGTCATTTCACCTCTATTGTAATAGAATCCTTCTTCCTCTTTGGCATCCTTATAGTCAAAACACCATTTTTATAAGATGCTATGATATTCTCCTTATCAACCAGATCAGGGAGTGTAAATGTCCTCAGAAAATTTCCGTACATCCTCTCCATACGATAAAAATTCCCCTGAAGGGCGTTCTCATCCATATTTCGCACTCCCTTAATAATCAACACATTATCCTCAAGCCTTATCTCAATGTTCTTCTGTGTGGTGCCGGGGATCTCAACCTCCACAATGATTTCATTCTCATTCTCAAAGGCATCCACCGGCGGCTCAAAGGTACTCCCTTGAAGGATGTCCTTTCGGTGTCTCGGCGATATATCTTCAAACATATCAGCAAATCTCTGAGCAAATGATACAAACTCATAATAAAAATCCCACTTAGACATTAAAAACCTCCACTATAATTTATTTGCAGCCAGTTCTGCGAGGTAAGAACGTTCACCTTTCTCAAGCAGGATATGTCCATATATCTTCTCCGACATAAATTTGTGAATAATATATACAAGTCCATTGTTCATAGAATCTACATAGGGATTATCAATCTGATAAGGGTCTCCGGTCAGGATGATCTTTGTCCCCTCTCCAGCCCTTGTTATGATAGTCTTTACTTCGTGGGGTGTGAGGTTTTGGGCCTCGTCCACAATTATAAATTGTTTGGGGAGTGATCTTCCCCTTATATAGGTAAGAGGCTCTATCTCAATTATCCCCATATCCTCAAGCTCCTTGTAGCCGCGCGTTCGTTTCTTATCGGTTCTGGTTACGCCCATAATAAATTCAATATTGTCAAATATCGGCTTCATCCAGGGATTCAGCTTCTCCTCTATCTCACCGGGGATAAATCCAATATCCCGTCCTAATGGAAATATAGGTCTTGAGACGAGCATTTTCAAGTATTTATTCTCATCAGCCACCTTCATAAGCCCTGCTGCGATCGCAAGCAATGTCTTACCGGTTCCGGCTTTCCCAACCAGTGTAATTATCTGAACAGAGTCGTCCAGCAGGAGCTCCATAGCAAATGACTGCTCTCTATTCTTGGGCCTTATCCCCCAGACACCTTCTTTGGGAAGACCGATCAATCTCTTTATTATCCTCTTCTCTACATCAACTCTTGCAAGTGCAGACTGAGAAGGGTTGGTCTCAGATTTTAATTGAACAAATTCATTCGGGTAAAAATCTGTAGTATCAAACTCCATCGTCCCCGTCTCATAAAAAGAATCTATCTTCTCAGAGGAAGTAATTACCTCTTTATATCCTTTGTAAATCTCTGTAATATCCTTCCGGTCCCTAACATAGTTGACAGCCTTAATACCCAAAATGTTCGCACGGATCCTCAAATTCACATCCTGAGAGACAAATATGGTCGGGACATCTGGCTCATCTTTTTTGAGCTTTAATGCCACAGAGAGGATCTTATTATCTACATTCCTCCTACTTGTAATATATTCCGGAAGGTCCTCATCAGAGAACATCACTTTGAATGTCCCGCCATTATCTAATTTTATTCCATCCACTATTGAACCTCTTGACCTCAACTGGTCAATCGTCCTTGTAACGGTCCTTGCATTTCTCCCGAGTTCAGAGAGCTCCTTCTTGAAGTTATCTATCTCTTCAATGGCATATATGGGGACTACTACAGTATTATCAGCAAAAGCAAATATAGCCATTGGGTCGTGAAGCAGGATATTGGTATCAAGGACAAAATTCTTTCGCATAACACCTCCTGAAGATGTATTACAATTGATATATCATTCCTGAAAACATATTAAAAGATGTATCATACCAGAACTGATTTTTCAAAAGGTATTTTCTAATTATCTCTCATCTCAAATTTAATTATAAATAAGGGGGGTTCAGAGGAGATTTAATATCAATTCTTCTCTTTCTTGTCGGAGAGGATGGATGTTAAAACAGCAATAAAAAGAACAAGTGCTATAAAGAGTAGCGAATATTCAACCTTGATGTGTATAAAATCCTTTAGTATCATCTTGATTCCAACGAATGCAAGAATCACAGAGAGCCCTAAATCCAGATACTTAAATCGGGTCATAAAATTGTGAAGTACAAAGTAGAGTGCCCTGAGCCCCAAAATGGCAAGTATATTTGATGTATATACAACAAATGGGTCAGTGGTAATGGCAAATACCGCTGGTATGGAATCCACTGCAAATACTATATCCGTCGTCTCAATTGTAAGGAGTACAATAAAAAGATGAGTAAAATAGAATTTATCCTCTCTAATAAATAACCTGCCTGAATTATCATCCTTTAACGGTAGAATCCTCGTTGCAAATCTTATTACCAATGATTTCTCTGGATGAATATCCTCCTCTTTTCTAACAATAAGCTTTATAGCAGAATAGATTAAGATTATTCCAAAGACATAGAAGAGCCAGCTAAACTTTGTTACAAGGGCAACTCCTAAAAATATCATAATTGCCCTGAATATAATTGCACCCAGAACTCCCCAGAAGAGTATCTTCTGATGATATTTATAATCAACCTTAAAAAACTTAAAGAGGACGATAAAAACAAATATATTGTCAACAGAGAGTGATTTTTCAATTAGATACCCCGCAAAATATTCTATTGCCACTTTTCTACCCAGAAAATACCAGACACCGAATCCAAACATAATCCCAATAACTATCCAGAAAATAGTCCAGCCTATTGCCTCCCGAAAAGATATCCTGTGTGCCTCTTTATTGAAGATGAGCATATCAATAAGGAGCATTACAATTACAGATGCAGTAAAGATGAGAATACCTATAATCTCCGAATGAAGGCTCATAGACATAACACAATAATTCATATAACAATAAAAATTTTTGAGCAAATAAAAAAGGACGGAAATTATTCCGTCCTTTTATATTTTCAACTGGAATTAGAGCCTACATCAGGGCTCTGGCGGGGATGAAGAGTTTTGAGGCTCCTTTGTATCTCTTACTATAAAATCATTTGCATTGTTATCTGTATCATACCCATTGCCCAAAAATTCATCAATGCCACCGGATTGCATTGTAGCAGCAATGGATGTATTCCTCGCCTTCCTCTCAACTGATTTTGTGCATGTATTACTTGAGCAGGGATTTGTAAATGAACTGCCCTCCGCTGCATCACCACTATTAAATCC
>JBMFOP010000149.1:0-4309 GCA_049969675.1 Myxococcota bacterium
GAGACTTTATTGTAAAAATATTAGCAAAATTTGCAAAAAATGACTATAAAGTAATTAGATGCAGAAAAGAGAGAATACTATAATAAGACAAATTATAGATGATTGGGATTTATCAAATTAAAATAGCACCCTTTCTCAAAGACCACATCTGAGATGCCAAATCCAGTAAAAATAAGATGTAGAGTGGATGAAGTAATTTATCATAGTGATAGTGTATCCTCTGTTTTTCTGGTTCCGGATAAAAAGATCCCAAAATTTCTGCCGGGACAATTTCTACATTTTACCCTTGATGAATACGACCCATCTACTGGCTTCTGGCCCGAGTCCCGAGTCTTCTCCATTGCCTCGGCACCAGTTGAAAACAGGATAAGGATAACATACTCTGTCAAAGGTAGATTCACAAAGAGAATGTATGATGAGATTAAAATCAACAATTATTATTGGATAAAAATGCCCTATGGACATTTTAATATTAATTCAGATGAGAATATCGTATTGATTGCGGGTGGTACTGGCATCACCCCATTTATCTCGTTTCTGAAGAGTTGTACTGATAAAAGTAATCTCAATGTCTCCCTGTTTTATGGTATAAGAAAAAGGTCATTATTTATATTTGAAGATGAGATTCTAAAGGCAAGAGGCAATCTTCCTCAAATGAAGATGTCTTTATATTGTGAAGATGAGGAATTTTTCCTGACTGACGAATTAAAAGTTAAAAAGGGGCTTATTAATAGAGAAGAGATAATATCCACAATAAGCAATTCCAATCCCACAATTTATATGTCTGGCCCAAAGGAGATGATAGATTCATTTAAGGGATATTTGATACATAATGGCATTTTAGAAGAGAGGATTAGACTTGATGAGTGGGAATGATGAGTTAATTAAGATTAGAGAAGAGATATTCAAAAAAATCAATGAATATTATGCGATCAAATTTTCAGAAAGAAAGTTTGTTCCAGGGAAGACCCCAGTTAGATATGCTGGACGGGTTTTTGACTCTGAAGAGATAAAAATGGCAACCGAGGCAGCACTTGATTTCTGGCTGACCGAGGGAAGATTTACTGAAGAATTTCAAGAGAGACTGGCTGAATATATAGGAGTTGAATATGCATATCTGGTAAATTCTGGCTCTTCGGCAAATCTACTTGCACTTACATCCCTTACGAGCAGTCTATTGGGGGATAAAAGACTCAAAAAGGGAGATGAGATTATCACTGTTGCCGCTGGGTTTCCTACCACAGTAAATCCAATTATACTTAATGGAATGATACCGGTCTTTGTAGATATTGAAATTCCTACATACAATATCAGTGTTAAAGAGATAGAAAGAGCCCTGACCAGCAAAACAAGAGGAATAATGATAGCACATACTCTCGGCAATCCTTTTGATTTAAAACAGGTTTTGGAAATTGCAAAATCAAATAATCTATTTCTTATAGAAGATAATTGTGATGCCCTTGGTGCTGAATATGGAGGCCGCTTTACTGGCAGCTTTGGCGATGTGGCGACCTGCTCATTTTATCCAGCCCACCACATCACAACTGGAGAGGGTGGGGCAGTCTTAACTTCCGATGAAACAATTGCACGAGCGATACGTTCAATTAAAGACTGGGGCAGAGATTGTTATTGTGGGCCGGGCGAAAACAACACCTGTGGCAGGAGATTTACACAACAATATGGGAGATTGCCAAAAGGGTATGACCATAAGTATGTATATTCACACATAGGCTATAATTTGAAGGCAACTGAGTTTCAGGCCGCTATAGGAGTTGCCCAGATGTCAAAACTTGATAATTTTATAAACAAGAGAAGAGAAAATTTTCAAAAATGGTATACTGCATTTAAGCACTATGAAAACTATTTTATTTTGCCAGAGAAGACAGCTGGCTCAAATCCTTCCTGGTTTGCATTTATTGTAACTCTGAGAGAAGGGCTGCCATTTGGCAGGGCTGAATTGACCAGTTTTTTAAATGAAAATCTTATAGAGACACGAAATCTCTTTGCAGGTAATATAGCGAAACAACCAGCTTATATGGACATTGAGTGCAGGATTGTGGGCGAATTGAGAAATACTGAATATGTTATGAATAATACATTTTTTCTTGGAGTCTATCCCGGGATTACTGATGAGATGATAGAATATACAATAGATAAAGTTGCAGAATTTCTGAGGAGGTACTAATGAAAGTTGTCATACTTGCTGGTGGATTTGGTACAAGATTTGCAGAAGAGACTGATATAAAGCCAAAACCAATGATTGAAATCGGGGGCAGACCTATTCTCTGGCATATCCTGAAAATATATTCTCACTATGGGTTCAATGAATTTATTATATGTCTCGGCTATAAAGGTTATATTATCAAAGAATTTTTTATGAATTATTACATACATCAATCCGATATAACAGTGGATTTAAGAGAAAACAGAGTGGAAATACACAAGACATCAAGTGAACAGTGGAGAGTCACTCTAATTGATACAGGGCTTAATACAATGACCGGTGGGAGATTAAAAAGGGTAAGAGACTATATAGATGAAGATGAGTTTATGATGACTTATGGAGATGGTGTGGGTGATATAAACATAAATGAACTATTAAAGTTTCACAGAAATGAAAAGACACTGGCGACACTTACTGCTGTTCAACCATCTGGCAGATTTGGTGTGTTGAAACTTGATGGGAATAGGATTATATCATTTCAGGAAAAGCCAAAAGGAGACGGAGGGTGGATAAACGCCGGATTTTTTGTGTTGAATAAAAAGGTGTTTGACTACATAACGGGAGATGAGACTATCTGGGAAAGAGAACCACTTGAGAGACTTGCAAGGGATGGACAACTGATTGCATATAAACATTACGGCTTCTGGAAACCGATGGATACATTAAGAGATAAGAGAGAACTGGAGGAACTCTGGCAGATTGGCAGGGCACCATGGAAGGTATGGTGAACAGATGATAAGGAAATTTTACAAAGGGAAACGAGTTCTTGTTACTGGGCATACCGGCTTTAAGGGCAGCTGGCTTTCATTATGGCTGAGTGATATGGGAGCGAAAGTAATAGGTGTAGCACTAAAACCCGAAGTAAAACCAAATCATTATGAACTCATTAATCTAAAAGGTCTATTATCCAGAGAATATTTGCAGGATATAAGAAACTTTCAGGCAGTAAAAAGGATTTTTGAAAATGAGAGACCAGAGATAGTATTTCATCTGGCCGCACAGCCACTCGTAAGAGACTCATATATTCTTCCAAAAGATACATTTGACATAAATATTGGAGGAACAGTAAATCTGCTTGAGGCAATAAGAACCACGGATTCTGTAAAATCAGCCATTTTTATTACCTCTGACAAATGCTATGAAAATATGGAATGGTTCTGGGGTTATAGAGAGAACGATAGACTTGGGGGTAGAGATCCGTATAGTGCAAGCAAAGGGGCGATGGAGATTGTGTGTAATTCTTATTTAAGATCTTTCTTTGCAAAAGATGCAATTGGTCCGCATATTGGCTTTGCAACAGTGCGAGCCGGAAATGTTATAGGTGGAGGTGACTGGGCAAAAGATAGATTAATACCAGATTGTGTAAGGGCTCTCAGCAGAAGAGAGAGGGTAGTTATAAGGAATCCAGGTTCAATACGCCCCTGGCAACATGTACTTGAACCGCTGTATGGTTATTTACTCCTTGGTGTAAAATTGTATAATAAACCGAACAGATATTCTACACCATTCAATTTTGGCCCATTTGAGATAGAGCATATTAAGGTTGAAGAGGTTGTAAGGATGTTTATTGATATATGGGGAGAAGGAAATTATGTGATAAAAAAAGAGAAGAAAAGGATGCACGAGGCAAGTCTTTTGAGATTGGTTATAGATAAGGCTGTAAATTTATTGGGATGGAGACCGGTACTATCTTCCTCTGATGCCATAAAATGGACTGCAGTCTGGTATAAAAAATGGTATGAGCAAAAGAGATACCTGATAAACGAGTCATTACAAAACATATATAGTTATGAAAAAATGATATAATAAAATAGATTTTATGGATTTTGACTACTCTAAAATAAATAACCTGCGAGTCCTATTAGTAGGCGGGACTGGATTTATCGGTAGATATATCCTTCAGAAATTAATCCAACACAATGCAAAAGTCTCTATTCTGGCTCTATTTAGAGAGGGAGAGTACAATGGTGAATTATTAAACAGGTGTGAATTTTTACTAAAAGGAGAGGTATTTGACACAGATGTGCAAAATAAAATCAGAGAGCATAAATGGGATTGTGTGATAAATTGTGGTGGTTATATCAA
>JBMFOP010000150.1:0-4238 GCA_049969675.1 Myxococcota bacterium
CTGATGTATCAAAACCAGATGAATTTTTAGCCCTATTTGATGAGTTATTTTCAAAGAATAATAATGAGCAATATTTGAAGGATATAAACACAGAAATAAGGGATGCAATATTCAATAAGAAATTTGTTGTGGGAGCAACTGAAGGTGAGATAAGAATTATCTTCGGTAAACCCGATTCAATTGAGTATAAGAGAGAAAACAATGAGAATATTACAATTTATGGTTATACTTATTTCAGGGTACTATTCAAAGATGGTAAGTCATTTAAATATGAAGAGGCAGGTGGTAAGAGATGATTAAAAATATTTTTCTATTATCAGCATTTTTATTTTTAGCCCAGAATAAAGATATAATCTCACAACTGCAGAATCGCTATGATAAAATCAAAGATTTTAAGACTGAATTTATTCAGACCTACTATGCCTCAAATGGGACGTTGCTTATGGAGTCCAGCGGTATGTTATATTACAAAAAGGCCGGGATGTTCAGATGGGATTATAAGACTCCAAAGCAGAAAGAATTTGTGATTAGTGGAAATAAATTGTGGGTCTATTTAAAGGATGATGGAATTGTATATATTGATGATGATTTTAGGTCTTCACAGATCAAGATTGTCCTCTTATTTTTATATGGGGAGGGGAGTATTGAGAGAGAATTCAATATAGATAAGGTTGATGAGGATGGCAATTATAATAGAATCCTTCTTATCCCCAAAGAGGAATCTAATCAGGTTGCGAGGCTTATTATCCATCTGAATAAGAAAGATATTAATGTTGAGAAGATTGAAATTATAGATAAGATTGGGAATAGAAATGTTTTTCATTTTAAGAATCTAATCTTTGATAATGGACTTAAAGAGACACTATTTAAATTTAAGATACCCGAGGGAGTAGAGGTCTCGCCAATTCCTAAAGATATGTTTAAATAATTTGAAAATAAATGGAGATATATGAAGAGAGGAATAAGGTTTTATATATATACCCTCGGTTGTCCCAAGAATGAAGTTGACAGTGAGATAATCACTTCCAATCTAATTAGAAACGGATTTTTGCAGGTAGAATCACCAGATAAGGCAGATGTAATCCTTGTCAATTCCTGTGGCTTTATAAAAGATTCAAAAGAGGAGAGTATTGATACAATATTTTCATTTCACAGAGCAAGGAGGAAGGGACAGAAGATAATTATGCTTGGATGTCTTGCCCAGAGATATAAAGATGAGATAGAAAAACTTATGCCAGAGATAGATGGATTTATTGGGTCAGATAAATATACCAATATTGTGGATATAGTTAAAGGAGTAATTAGTGAGGAAATCAGGAATGAGTATTTAGGAGATCTCTCTGCTGTAAGTATGTTGTATGAGAGTGGAGATAGAGTTTATAGGCCATCAAATAAGAGTTATACTTATGTCAAGATTGCGGATGGTTGTTCAAATAGATGTGCATTCTGTGCTATACCGTTTATCAAAGGAGGCTATAGAAGTCGTAAGATAGACGATATAGTGCAGGAGATTGAGATGTTGATAAATTCTGGATATAAAGAGATAGGAGTTGTCTCTCAGGATTTGACCGCCTATGGCTTTGACTTAGAATTAAAGAACGGACTCTTAACGCTTTTGCGTGAGATTGACAATATCAGGGGAGATTTCTGGATAAGACTCTATTATCTCTACCCTCGGCGAATTGATAAAAAAATTCTGGAACTAATTGCTGGAAGCGAGAAGATTCTTCACTATATAGATATACCGCTACAGCATATAAGTGATAGAATATTGAAATCTATGAAGCGGGGGCATACATCTAATTTCATAAAAGGTTTGATTAAAAATATAAGAATAATTATCCCTGATGTGGTAATCAGGTCTGCATTTATTGTAGGATTTCCAGATGAGAGTAGAAGAGACTTTGAAATGTTGAAAGAGTTTTTAAATGAATACAGGATTGAAAATGTTGGCTTCTTTGGATATTCAGATGAAGAGGGGACAGCAGCATATAAATACACTCAAAAAGTGCACCCTCAAACTATCAAGAGCAGATTGAAAGAAATTTATCAATTTCAGGAAGAAATTTCATATAACTTAAATCAACGCTATGTAGGGAAGGTACTAAAGGTTTTGATAGATAAAGAGGAAGATGGAACCTGTATAGGAAGATTCTATGGCCAGGCACCTGAGATTGATGGCCTTATATACATTAAAAAGAAAGGGAAAAATAGGAAAGGTTTTGCGAATGTGAGGATTTCAAGTGCTGATAGTTATGACCTGTTTGGGGAGTTCATTTAAAATTGGTATTGAGATTAAATTTTATTTTAAACTTGATTACTTTGCAAAATAGTCTGATAATTTATCTATGACATTTCCAGTAACTTATACAGCGACATTCTTTATATCGCTTTTGATTTCATTGATCTTTGTCCCTATCATCAGAAATTTATCAATTAGATATGGATTGCTGGATAATCCAGATAGGTCTTCAAGGACAATTCATCAGAGACTGATTCCAAGAACCGGTGGCATAGGGATAATGATTGCCTTTGTCGTTCCTCTGGTAGGTCTCTTCTTTGTTCAGAGTGGAGTAGGGGCTGTATTTACCTCTGATTTAAAGATGGCTTTATCTCTTTTGATAGGTGGGCTCCTTGTGGCTATCATTGGGCTTGTAGATGACCTTTATGGGATTAAAGCATCCAGAAAATTTTTACTCCAATCCGCTATTGCCATTATGAGTTATATAATGGGATTTAAGATTCAATCACTATCCCTTCCATTTGTCGGTGTTGTAGAGATGGGTATATTTGCCCCGATTGTCACTCTATTATGGATAGTAGGGATTATCAATGCTATTAACCTGATAGATGGGATTGATGGTCTTGCGGCTGGGGTGGCATTCTTTGTATGTGCAACAAACTTCATATTTGGTTTTGCCTCAAACAATGTAATTATATGTCTAATATCCGCCGCTCTGGGTGGCGCATTACTCGGATTTTTATATTATAATTTTAACCCGGCATCTATATTTATGGGAGATACAGGTTCAATGTTCATTGGATATATTCTTGCCACATCTTCACTCTGGTCATCAATGAAGAAGGGAACAACAGTTGCACTTCTGATTCCTATAATAAGTCTGGGACTCCCGATTATGGATACATTTGTGGCTATGTTTAGAAGACTTATCTTAAAAAGGCCATTATTCTCCCCGGACAGGGGACATATACATCATAGACTGCTGCAAAAGGGATATTCTCAGAGAAAGACTGTTATTATTTTATACGGAATCAGTATATTCTTTGCCCTTGTTGCAATATTCTCATATTTTGGAGATTCTATGCAGGTTGGAATCGCCCTTCTGGTGCTAATGATTATAACAATAGGTATAGTCAGATTTATTGGTGGATTTGCATATATCAAATACGCCCTTTCATATTCACAGCCTTTACACTCCCATCATGCAGAGTTGTTTAGGTTTTATCTGCCAGACTTCTTAAAAAGACTGGATGACATCAATGATAAAGAGTCTTTTGAAGGTCTTATGAGAGAGTTTTTAGAAAAGACCGAGATACATTCATTTGAGATTCTAATGCGCGAAAAAGAGAGTGATAAGGTCCTGTGTGAAATTATAAATTCCAATGATAACATACAGATCCACAGACCTACTGTATCGGCAAAATTCCCTGTTGTAAAATATGAAAAGCCATATAGCGAAGAAGACTTATCTATAGAAAGACAGGAGGAACTCCTCGAATCGGTAAAAATGAATATCAAATTCTTATGGTTTTCTGAGAGGACCCGTATATCACAGGAGAGCGCAATTCTGTTACAGGTCTTCACTGACAAAATCTCAAATCTCATAATTAAAAATTCGTGGTATGGAAATACCTGAGATCACCGTTGTCCAAAATAATCTAAACTGACCTATCAAAAGAATCAAAGACCATATTCCCAAAATAGTTTTCACTCAATAAGCCCATATGTGTTCTACTGGATTGAGTTCCGGACTATAAGGAGGTAGTGATAAAAGGGTAATATTTTGGGTATCCGTGAATTTCTTGCAATGTGCCGCTTAGCTCTGTCCATAAACATCAAACAATATGCATCTTTCAACTTAAGAGATGTATGAGTGAGGTAGATTGACATTATTTCTTATCCATCCATAGCACTATCAGGTATGATTTTTCTCCCTTCATCGGATAAGCAGAAGAGACCGTATAGACAAACTCTCTACCTTGGCATAGCCGAAACC
>JBMFOP010000151.1:0-3957 GCA_049969675.1 Myxococcota bacterium
ATAAGTGGGAGGTTTTTAATCCACTTAATAGTCCTTGAAATAGCCAGACAAACGAGGAGATTGATAGAAAAAAACAGTCCATCATATTAGTTAAAAATTGGGAAGTTGTGGGTTAAAATTCTCTGCAGTTGCACAATCTAAACCTCCTGATACACTACAAAATCTTTGGTTTAATCAAAACGAACACTTCGGCATTAGTATAAAAGAGGTGATTTACATTTTCAAGTGCGAAATATCACATTTTCAAATTAGTATTGAACTGGTTACTTTTCATATATGTAATAGCCGTTTATTTGGACGATTCAAACCACTCATTATAAGGTAGTTTTGCTAATATGCTTTACTTTTTTGATTTTGTGTATAATATTACAAGTAAGAGGAGGGGATCATTTTATAGAGAAAGGACGGAGCCTGTGAAACAATCTTATAAAACAACTGTCTTACTGTGGATTATACTTATACTGCTGTTTATTAGCATTTACAATTTCTATTCCAGGTTCTCCATGGAGTCCAGGGAGATGGACTTTACCACATTTATGAAACATGTGGAAAATCAGGAGGTCAAATCTGTCAGAATTAAGGGGCTGACATATACAGGGGAGTTGAAGAATGGAACGAGATTCTCTACTACCGGGATTGTTGGGGAGAAGATTACAGATAAACTAATCGCCAACAATGTGGCTGTTACATTTGAGAAAGAGGAGCAGAATTCTATCTGGGTGCAGATACTCACCTCCTGGCTACCTATGATATTTCTTGTCATAATCTTTGTCCTCTTTATGCGGCAGATGACGGCCGGACAGGGGAAGGCGTTGAGTTTCGGGAAGAGCAGGGCGCGGATGATAATGCCAAATCAGAAGAATATCACCTTTGCAGATGTTGCGGGTGTGGATGAGGCAAAAGAGGAACTGGAAGAGATTATTGAATTCCTGAAAGACCCCAAGAAATTTACAAAACTCGGGGGTAGAATTCCAAAAGGTGTTCTCCTTGTGGGACCTCCCGGGACCGGTAAGACCCTCCTTGCAAAGGCAATTGCTGGGGAGGCGGGAGTGCCGTTCTTTTCAATATCTGGTTCAGACTTTGTGGAGATGTTTGTAGGGGTTGGTGCAAGCAGAGTAAGAGACCTCTTTGAGCAGGGTAAGAAAAATGCCCCCTGTATCATCTTTATAGACGAGATTGATGCGGTGGGAAGACATAGAGGCGCTGGACTTGGCGGTGGACATGATGAGAGAGAGCAGACCCTGAATCAGTTGCTGGTAGAGATGGATGGATTTGAATCAAATGAAGGGATAATTCTGGTCGCCGCCACAAACAGGCCAGATGTATTAGACCCAGCCCTTTTAAGACCGGGCAGATTTGATAGGAGAGTTGTTGTGCCGAGGCCGGATCTTAAGGGAAGGATTGAGATTCTAAAGGTCCACACCAGAAAGGTTCCTCTCGGTCCAGATGTGGATATTGAGGTCATTGCACGAGGAACTCCCGGATTTGTAGGCGCTGATATTGAAAATCTGGTAAATGAGGCGGCATTGCTGGCCGCAAGGAAGAATAAGACAAGGGTTGAGACTGAGGACTTTGAAGAGGCAAAGGATAAGGTTCTTATGGGGACTGCGAGGAAGAGCCTTATAATATCAGAGCAGGAGAAACTGACCACCGCATATCACGAGGCAGGGCACACACTTGTAGCAAAACTTCTACCCAATGCGGACCCGGTTCATAAAGTATCTATTATACCGAGAGGAATGGCATTGGGGATTACTCAACAACTTCCTCAGGAAGATAAATACAACATTAACAAAGAATATGCCAATAATAAAATCGCGATATTGCTTGGGGGTAGGATTGCAGAGGAGATTGTCTTTAAGCAACAGACTACAGGGGCAGGGAATGATATTCAGCAGGCTACCAAATTGGCGGCGAAGATGGTCTGTGATTGGGGTATGAGTGAAAAACTTGGACCGGTATCATTCTCAAAGGATGATGAAGAGGTATTCCTTGGAAGAGATTTTGTAAAGACACGCGCATATTCTGAATCCACAGCACAGCAGATTGACAATGAAATTAGAAACATTATTCACTCAAACTACGAAAGGGCAAAGGAGATAATCTCTAAAAACCTTGATAAACTGGAAAGGATTGCAAAGGCACTATTGGACTATGAATCTATTGATGCAACAGAGGTGGATTTACTTATGGAAGGGAAGCCAATAACAAGGGCAAAACCGGAGAAGAGGGTAATGGTCTCAAAACCAGAAGAGAAGAAGAAGGACCTCAAAGATAAGATAGGGGGTCTGGTGACCCCCCCAATAGGAGGAGAAAACCCCAAAGAACCATCCACAGCATAACTCATACTGGAACCTGAACCTCATTGGATTAAAAAGATTTTTCTATCAAACAGGTGTTTTTAACTATGCTTATTTTAATATTGATTATAGTTGGCAAAATCTTCCTGGAATATACTGGAAAAATAAATATACATCGCCAACTTTATGTGCTAACTTACCAAAGTAGTGGGGGAGAGGAGGATTTTTAGATGAAGAGATTTTTTTTATTACTAATTGTATTTGTTATTGGAATTGGGTGCAGTGATATTACTGGTTCTGATAGTACATTAAATCAGGAGATGATAGATAGATATACTGGCTATGCAATTATTGATGCAGTCTCCCAGTTATACAATATCAATTTTGCGGGGAGGCCGGTAGGTTCTCACAATATTACAACTACCTGTCCACAGGGCGGAGATGTAACAATCACCGGTAATGTAGGATATGCCCAAAATAATGACATTACTACAGTTGATCTGACCTTTAATATGACAAATTGTAAATCCAGTAAGCATACAGAGAATGGAGTTGATACGATATTCACTTTGACTGGAATTATTACATTTAAGGGGTCATTTAATTCATCTACGAATTATAATGCCACGACTCATCAATCGGATTCCCTCAAAATAACAGGGACAATTAAAGTTCCAAATTACAAGATTGCAGAGGTTGATGAGAGCTGTAATTTCAGTGCGTCTATCACAAACTCCACTGTCTCAGGTAGCGTCTGCTCAAGGACATTTTCATATTAAAAAAATTTAGAGAGATTTTATATCCTTTCGGCAGTTTTATGGAAATGATGAATTTTCACATTTCTTCCCCTGTGATTCAAAGTTACTGTTATTATTAATCACTGCTGTACAAATTAAATATCACCTAATCTAATCCATTCTTCAGGTGAAAAACTTATGTGATGAGTTAACCTTTTGAAAAGATCATACAAAAAATACGGTCTGGGGTCTAACGCAATTACGCCCAGCAGATGGGAGGTTATTATGAAGTCCCTCATCACATACAGAGAGATTTTCAGACACAAAATTGATTATATAGAGACTACTAATCCATCTCAATACAAATAATCGCTCAATTTAAGTTTCAATAATTTTGATTAACCTATACCAGATTGAGGGTAAAATGTTTGACAAAATGAGTTAATTAAATACCATAATTCTTAATGTAAGGAGTTTGTAAAATGAATAGAATTAAAGTTGGTTTCTCAAGAATCATTTTGGGACTATTATCAGTGACTATATTTACTATATTTGTAGCCATCATCAATTGCGACACATCATCCTCAGAGAAGAGTTGTAAATATGATACAGATTGTTCTGGGATTCAGATTTGTCGCGATGGGAAGTGTATAAATCCCGGGGAGAGAGATGTAATTGAATTGGACGCTGAAAAGATAGATATAAAGGATATAGTTGATGGGTCTGAGGATTTGCTAATGGAGGATGGGGATGTGTATATACGAGATGAAGATAATGTGATGAAGGATATAATAGAAGATATATGTATGATTAATTGTGCAGGGAAGTTATGCGGGGAAGACGATGGATGTGGCGGTAGGTGCACCGCCTGCCCGAACGCCGGGGAAGTTTGTAATGAAAACTCCTGGACGTGCATACCC
>JBMFOP010000152.1:0-3928 GCA_049969675.1 Myxococcota bacterium
AAATTGATTTTTTGAAATTTAAATAGACTACGATAAGATAAGATAAGATGTAATTTTCTCTAATCACAACTGAACCCTACCTTGAATCTCCAGTTATAATTATCTCCATCTGATGATAATTTGATGTCAAGAAAAAAATTTTGCTTGCATAGTGATAAACCTTGGTTATAATTTACCGATATCTTCACAAAATTCCTGCTTGATAAAATAGATTTCATTAAATCTAAGGTCTTACGAATGTCTGTTTAGTTGATTTTTGAGGTGGATTACGGAACTCTCAAGTAAATTAGCTCGGGAATTAAATTATAGATTCTCTTTTTTATACAATCTCTCTCTATAATCATTGGCAAATCTATGTGCCTCATCTCTGAGGAGGATTAAGAGTCTTGATTCATCTGAATCTGCATCCAGACTTATATAATTCTTTGAACCAGCCTTAAAGACCCTATTATATTTTTCTCCCCTCTCTTTGGCGATCGCAAGTACATCTATCTCACCTGCCCCATCAAATGCATTCATAGCCTTTAAGACAGATGCAAGCTGTCCTCTTCCTCCATCAATTAGTATTAGTTGTGGATACTCCTCCTCCTTATGAGAGAGCCTCCTGTATATAAGTTCATATAGAGCCTTATAGTCATCCCCCTCTGTATCCCCCTCAATTCTATATCTTCTGTATTCATCTTTGTAGAGGTCTCCATTGAGGGCTACGACCTTTGAGCCAACTGTATATTTCCCCGATATATGTGATATATCATAACACTCTATCTTGACAGGCAGATTCCTCAGCCCAAACTTGTTTTTAATACGATAAAGAGTAGAATGTCTATCAAGATATTCCTGCATCCTGTATTCAGCATTCTTTCTGGCAAGCTGAATTAATCTGAATCTGAAACCCGATTTCGGATTTTTTATTGAGACCTTCTTTTCTCTTTTTATCAAGCAGTTTATATCCAGTTCTATATCAACGGGAATAATAATCTCATCGGGGACATCTTCCGAATTATGATAAAGTCTCGGCAAAATATCTTCAAATATTTCCCTCTCAGATTGATATATATCTTCAAATAAAAATGAACGCTCGGAGATAATTCTTCCATCTCTAAATTTGAACATAAAGAGTGCAATCCTGTTTTCATTCCTCTCAAATCCAAAGATATCCATATCAGGTGCCTCTATGTTTATTATATTCTGGACTTCATACCTGTTGTTAATGAGTTTTATAATATCTCTTATTTGTGCCGCCTCCTCAAAGAGGTATTCATCTGACAATCTCTGCATCTCTGTTCTGAGTTCTTCTACTATATACTTATCTTTCCCTGATAAAATCCTGATACATCTCTCTATGTTTTGCCTGTATCTCTTCTTCAATCCCTCACTCTTATCAACACAGGGCGCATCACAACGTTTTATCTGATATTGTATGCAGGGTCTCTTTCGCTGCTTAAATTCTGTATCCTTACAGATGCGAATCTTAAAGTATATCCTTAGAAGTTTTATAAGCTCCCTTATCTCCCTGCCTCTTACAAATGGTCCAAAATAGATTGCTCCATCCTTCTTCTGACTCCTCACTATGTCAATGCGTGGATATTCTGAGTCTTTATCAATTCTGACCGATATATAATTTTTATCATCTCTGAGTCTCACATTATATTTGGGCTTGAATTTCTTGATCAATTCATTCTCCAATAAGAACGCCTCTCTCTCATTTGAAGTGATTATCAGTTCAATATCTGTCACATCTCTTGCTAAAAGCTCTATAAAATACCTATTGTCAGATGAGGGCGGGAGATATTGCAAAACCCTATCTCTTAAAGATAAGGCTTTCCCCACATAAAGAGGCTTCCCCTCAGAATCCTTCATTATATAGACACCACAACTATCGGGAAAATTTAATATCTTCTCTTTTAGTTCTGTTATCATATCCTGATTATTAATGAGAGCAGCCCCATAGACTCAATATAGAAATCGCTATAAAAATTGAATCTATTATCCACTCCAAGCAAGACCGAGAGATGATTGAAGAGGTCAAAGATCACACCTTCAGAGGTCACAAAAGCCGACTCAAATTTATTTAAGACTCCAAAATCCACGCCCGCAGTAACAAAAAATTTTATACTGGAGAATTCATTAACTAAAAGAATAAATTCTGGATTGAAATATAGCCTTTCAATATTCCTATCAAATGAGAGATTGAGATTTACAACCTTGTTATCATCCACCCCATAACCCAGACTACCTCTGAAAAAGAGAGGTCCCCTATAAGATTCACCTTCTTTTACAATTATACCATTCTTAATCCCCATATATACCATATATCTATCATAATAATCTGTGGATGCAGCGAAAAGTTCGCTATTAAATAACAAAAAGGCAATTGTAAGCAAAACATATAGGTTTTTCATAAACTCTTATGGTCTTGACCAGTTGACCTTAAATGAAGAGAGAACCGGTGTCTGATTTGAATCAGATGTTGTAAGCCTGAACTGAATCTCAAGCCATCTATTGTCTGGAACCTGATTGCGAATATCTGCGGGTGAATTGTCAAAGTATGTTGTCCACACTGCATTTGCAAGCCCATTTTTATCTCCTGCACTCCTTACCCTGACCATTATGTTTGTAATTGGAGGATTCTCAATCCCACTCCACTCTACAGAGTACCACTTTGCATTACTATATCCGCTATCAAATTGAATGGTAAAAGTCCCTTCTGGATTTGTATACATCCCGGCCTGAAGTCCGGTCATATCTGAATATGTGTATGGATTTGTCCCGACAGGGAAGAAATCTATCTGATAGGTGTTTGGATTTATCCTTGCTGCATTATTGCTCAGGTAATTTACAACCCATACCATCCCATCTGAGTCAATGGCGGTCCCAATAGGGTGAAGTCCATTTGCACCGAGGTCTATAATTTCATACCGATTGGTCTTTACATCTATCTTTGCTACAAGGTGATTCTTCTCCCAGCCCTGTCTATCGTGAGAGATACCGACATAGGCATATCCATCCTGAGAGACAGAGACGCCTCTCGGCAACCCTTCTGCAATATCTATCTTTGACCATATCTGGGAATTTGCATTGAATCTAAATACTGCGGCACAGGCATATCCCCCGATCCAGACATTTCTATCTCCGTCCACTGTAATTCCATAAGTATTAAAACATCCAAAATCAGTCGGTGGGACATAATGATTTACCTCATAGGTATTTACA
Organism: Myxococcota bacterium; assembly: GCA_049969675.1. Classification (GTDB taxonomy): domain Bacteria; phylum Myxococcota; class SpSt-1050; order SpSt-1050; family SpSt-1050; genus SpSt-1050. The sequence continues at coordinate 3,214 of JBMFOP010000152.1, forward strand.
TTGATAGAGGTAACTGATTGCTGTACCCAGTTAAATGAATTTGACCAGTCCGAATTGCAGGCTACCCATATATACCCCTGTTTGTCCCCAGCCGCACCATAAGGTCTGCAACCTATATTTACAACTGTAATCAGTTTACATCTCGGATAGTCATTTGCAGGCTCAACCTCTTTGCCAGAAAAGACATACATCTGTGAATTAAACCACGAGCCAGCCCAGACATTCCCATTCTTGTCAATACTTACTGCCCTCACAATACCCGGCACATCTCCTCTACAGATGAGAGAGCCGTCCATTGATAGATGTACAAGATTTGACATGTTTGTATCAGGATAAGGTTCATCCTGATTCCATCCACGGTTCCCCACCCATACAGAGCCATCAGAGATGACGACTGCTGTTCTGGATGGACTCGTCCCGTATGAGGGTACATCCAGTTCCTTTACCCCAGTCTTTGTATTTAATCTTACAACCCTATTTTCCCCCGTATTTGCAATCCATATATATGGAGTCTCATAAGTCTTTGAGTCTAAACAGACAGAGCCTGGACCACAACCAGGATTGATAGGATTCGTATTCTGACTCGTCCCATTGAAATTTCCATTATTTAGGTCCTGCTCGGTATCGTAGTTTTTAACATAGCAGGAGTCGTCGCACTTACCACAGGCATTTACATTCTCATCTGTTAGTCCATTGCAGTCATTGTCCAACCCAT
>JBMFOP010000153.1:0-3722 GCA_049969675.1 Myxococcota bacterium
AAAATAATGGCAGAGTCCCGGTGAAAATTATTAGTAGCGCAGCAAACTCTTGACCTCACCTTTATTCATTATATAAATAGAGGCAAAAAGACAGGTGATATGAAAATATGTATCTCTACTATTATTACACTTGATATTGATGAACCAAATCCAGAGAAGATTATTTATGCTCAATAGGAAATTCCAATTTATAGTTATTCAGCTTTTGTAATATTTTGAATGGTTAGAGGCAAGTGCATTATCTGTAGCGAAAATTAGAGAGGGATATTACCAATATCTTTTAAAGTTTGAAGATTGGGAAGTAAAGCAGAAGATTTATGAGATGTGAAGAATGCAAGAAAAAAAGAGTTGACAAAAATATAGAATTATATTTTATGAATAGTTTAGCGAGGTAAAGATGAGTATATATTCAAAAGGTCAGCTATTTGTTACGCTACCAATTTTTTAATATAAAGGGGCGAGATATGAGAATATGTATTGACCTTTTTGCAAAACGCATTCCGATAATCTATAGAAACAGAATAATGTCACTAATCAAAGAGGCACTTAATCAATCAGACTCAAAATACAGAGAGAGTCTATATCCATCAGAAAAAGAAAAAAAACGACCCAAACATTTCTCATTCGGTCTATCCCTCCCCTCTACAAAAAGACTAAAAAATGACATATTTGAATTTGATAGAGAATCAAGGATGAGATTTATAATAAGCACCTCAGACTATGAGTTCCTGATGCATCTCTATAATGGGATATTGAAAATCAAGAATTTTGAGATGGGAAGGGATATGAATATTAGAATTGGGAAAATTCATCTGCTTCCCCCAGGAGAGATTACAGATGAGGAGATTGTTTTTAAGACCCTATCACCAATACTGATTGAAGATAAATCAGAAAATCCTCTAATACCCAAAAAAAATAGCAAAAAATTCAATAAAGAATTCTTTGAGGTACAGAACAGAATAGTTAAAAGCCTGAGAGGTAAAGGACTCTATAAAGAAATAGAGTTTATCCCGGTTAAAATAAAGAAGCAGGTTGTTAAACACTTTATATCCGAATTTACACAAAAAACTGGAAAGCCATATATGATGCTCACCTGCTTTGAGGGGGTTTTTAATCTCAAGGGGGATGTAAGAGACTTGCAATTTCTATACGATAATGGAATTGGACTCAGGACATCTCAGGGGTTTGGGTTGGTAGATATAGTTGGATAGGAAAATTTTAAAGTATGACACGATTTGTGATATTCTTTTATACTATCAATATCATATGAGGAGATATTGTATTTATGATTTTTTGACAACTATATAATTTATTCAAGTGGAGGTAATGTAATGAAAACAATAATAGTGAAAGCACCATTTTGCAATTTGGCGGAGATGAAACTATTGGACTGGGATTTACAAAAGTAATGTTGAATAGGATTAATAGCAAACAAAATGAGGAGACGAGCGAGTGAGGGAGATAACATTATTTCCATCAAACTGGCTATATAATGCGGGGGTGGTGGGATTTTTAAGCTGTCTGGATAGAAGTGACTATTTAGATAATTTAAATACGAATGATAAAAAATATTCTTTCAAAAATGGTATTGTACAAATAAATAAAAATCTTTTTGAAAAAATTAAAGTTGCAGAAAATTATTTTAACAATAAAAAGGTTGTTAATCTTAAAGGGAAAAATCCATATTATCCCAATTTCATTGATGCTGGTGGAAATCAAGAAAGTGTATTTAAAAGTTTTGTAGAAGCCTTCTCTAATTTCTCTAATACGGAAGATAAATCTTATTGTTATTTATGCAACTTAGGTATAGATGTTGAATCAATTGTTGAATCAATAATCCAGAATAGTGATCAAATACAAAGGTTTTTTAATAAAATAAGTAACTTAAATATGGCACATAACAGACTTTTAGGACCTTCTGATAAATTCCCAAATGCTTACTGGAATTTGGAAGATAAATTAAAGATCTGCCATCTTTGTACTTTCATATTAATTCACCACCACCTTGCCTTTACCAAACTATCTGATGGTTCTGAGATTTTTATAAATGCACCTTCATTTAATGTAATGTATGAATTAAACAAACTTGTAAGAGAACTTTTTGGTAATCAGGGTGATGCTAAACAAAAGAGAGAAATACTTGCGATGAGTATTATAGAGTACGCAAGAAGGATTCAAACAACCCTTGCCCAGTGGACTGCAATGAATATTGAAGTCATAATTAAAAGTGGAGAGGGGATTGACTTTTATACTCTTCCTTATGAAACAACACGATTGATTTCAGATAGGAATATTGCGTCACTTTTGTCTGACATAGGAGAGTTTTCTGTCTTAAACTGCATTCTTGACGGAAGAATATCTGAATTGCTTGATATTGCACACCTTCTTATAAGGATAAATATAAAACAGGAGAAAAATAAATCTGATAACCCAATAATTAAGGATTTCTTAAAAAAAGAGAACAATAGAAAAAATTTAGGTGTCATTACTCAAAAGATTTTGAAATTATATGCAAATATTTTAGATAGGAGGAAAACATATGACAGAACAACAAGTGCCACCAATTAATCTTGATAGTTTGAAAGAAAAAGTGAAGAACGGTAATTTTTCTTACGAGGATTTTGAAAATTTTTTTATAGAAGAAAAAGAAAAGCAAAAGGAGTTTTTATCACTTCTTGAATGGGCTTGCTCTTTAAAAAAAGTTGATAAAGATTTCCATCGCTTACTCAGACAGGCAGGATTGGAAAAGGCATCAGTTATTATGGAAGATTTAAAGAACTTAGGTTATGGTATCCAAAAAGACTTAGGAGAATATTTTGAAAAATCTGGTTACAGGCTTTTAGAGCAGACTCGGGCGGGCAAAAGAAGTGATGTAATGTATGGAATAACGAGAATATTTATAACTCATGGCAAAAATTTACCAGATGTCTTAAATGAGGCTTTTAAGCCATATTATGATGACGAAACATTTAGATGTTTTATCTATAGTTTTCTTGGTAGTGTTATAAAATCAAAAGAAAATAAATAAAGAGGAGGAATAAAACTATGTCAAATAATAATACTTTAAAAGATATCACTGCTACCATTATTTTTGACGGAGCGGCATTAAACAGGGATGAAAAGATAGGTGGAAATATCCAGTCAATCAAAAAACTCACTATTGATGATAAAATAACTTCTTTTATAAGCAGACCAGCAATTAGGCACTATCTTTTTAATACACTTGTAAAAGCATATAAGGATGATTGGAAACCTGCAGCGATAACAGGTCAGGGGCAGGTTGCGCAGTTTGATATACTTCAGGACGACATTATAAGCAGTGCTGAACTTGACGCCTTTGGGTATATGTTTACTATCGGTGGAGAGAACTCTATCACAAGAAAAGCTCCTGTAGGCATTACAAAAGCTGTCTCTTTGTTTAGATACAATCAGGACATGGCATTTTATGCAAATCATGAAATAATTCAAAGAGGAAATCAGGAAGGACTAAATCTTAATCCAAACCCTTTTCAGAGAGAAGAGCACACTTCACTATATAAGTTAAGTTTTACTATCGATGCCAAGGTATTTGGGGAAGATTTTATTATTACTAACAAAAAGCCTTCTTTTGATACGAATAAATTAACTATTGAGCTCAAAGAGCCTCAAAAAATAGTTTTTGAAAATGTTGAAAAAAAAGGAGATGAAGAAGACGGCGAGTGTTATGAAATTAAAGGAAAAAA
>JBMFOP010000154.1:0-3718 GCA_049969675.1 Myxococcota bacterium
CAGTCAACAGTCCATAGTCAACGATCCATAGTTTAATTCATAGTGTACCATTTGTGGTAAATAACATTGAAGGGTATTTAAGTTGGACAGCATTTTAATTGATTATGAAGAGAATTGGGATAGCCTGATTTTGAAAATATGGATTTACCCGTCCAGAATCATTATTTTACCAATAATCAACTTCTCAAATCAGATTATTATTTTGGACAGCACCGCTATCCATCCTTTTGTAATTTATTTTTTGCTTTTGTGTGCCTGTTGATATATAATATATGTTTAATCAGGAGGTGCTCTTATGAAGAGAATAATATTTGCATTATTAATCGTTATTGCTGGCCTGTCTGTTTATTATTCCTGCAGTGATGAGACGAGTAAACCTGAAGATGCATCTGGCACACAGGATGTGCTGGCCAGGGATGTGGTGGAGATAAAGGATGAGGTGGTACAATCTGATGCAGAAAAGGATACTATTGAGATTCAAGATAATGAGGTAAAAGATGAGATGGGGGAGGATATCCAGTCAGATATAGTTTCAGTTGAGGAGGTAAAGGATACCGGGGTTGAGGTAGAGGATGTAATTACAGATATAAATCCCACACCACCTGCAAAGATTATCCCCGGAGCCGGAATAGATATTACTTATAATTCGCAGCCAAGACAGATAAGAATCGGGGATTCGTATGGGACTTTGAAGGATATTACAATGTCAGTTCCGGATCCGAGGGTGCCTTATTATCTCAGAGTGGATAGTATGCATTTTGACCTGTTATTCGGTGATACAGACGGCTCAAAAGCCCTCTCTGACAATGATAAACTCATAAGAATTATTCTTTCAAAGGATTTCAATGGTGAGACTGACGGGAAGACAAAGGCTGGAGATCCCCTTTCAAAAGCCAAAGCCGAATTTGGTGAATCCGATTACTCTACCACCACAAATGTTGAAGGGACAGATTATACCTTTGATTTCTACTTTAAGAAGGGGGTTAATGTAGGCTCGGATAAGAATCAGATCATTACAGGTTTTACAATTTACAACCCCCAGAAGGTCATCCCTTCAGATGTGATTGATTATGAAAATTCAAAGGTGCTTGGAATTACGGCTGATATTGGATTTGGTATTAGCAATGCCACAAGCATCTCTGAGATGAGAAATATCCTTGGGCCTGAGGACCTGATGGTTGAGGACAATACAAATAAACTCATTTATTACAACTATATATCAATAGGTTTTACTGCCATTGATACACAAAGCTCAAGTGGAGATGTCAAGACAATTACTCTCTTCGCACCTTATTTTGGAAAGATCAAAGGAAGCAATTCTAAGTTAGGACTGGGCTCAAGTAAACAGGATATAGACGCCTTTTTCTCACCAAAGTATGGGGCCGCCAAGACATTACAGCAGGGAGATACAACTATCTATTATTATGTTATTAAACAGAAGAATGTCTTCACAAAGAAGTATAATATTTGTATCGGATTTATATACAATCAGAACGACAAAGCAATAGCCATACTGGTGGGGCTGCCCGTGGAGCAGAAATAAAAGGACCTGATGAAATTCTCATTAGGTTTTAGAGTTTTTATCGGATTTCTCATAATAAATCTGCTCTATATAACCATCCTGATTATCGCCATATCCAGACTTGGTGATATAGGTAGAAAGGCTACAATTTTTTCGGATGTATACCTGCCGTTATATAAATATGTTCAAAGACTGGAGAGTTCCAGATATCTCAAATTTGAAGAACTAAAGAAGAATATAGAGCTTAAAGATAAGGATGAAAAGATAAATGCAATAGAGGCATATTACTCATCTTTTACAAATACCAACAATGAGTTGATAGTGAGAATTAAAGGGCTACTCAGTATGTCAGAGAAGGCATTTTTCTTATCAGATGAGGAAAAGTCGTATCTACAACTTCTGGATAGGATTAAATCCCTTGAACAGAAATCAGAGCAGTATAATAAAGCGGTGGAGAAACTTATTGAATCCATCAGGCTCGGTATCTATCCCGGTCCTATAGATTATTGGGTACCTGTGGAGAATACAGAGAATATCCTGAGGAAGGAACAGAAGATCCTTATAATGCAGGTAGAGGGTCTGATGCGGATTCTGATTCAGAAGATAGAATCGGAGGAGAACAGCATCAAATGGCAGTTAATCATCTTTACCTTGCTGGCTTTTGTAATCTCTCTCATTGTACTGATCTCCATTGAAAGGCGGCTCAATAAGATTGTAAGATTCTCTTCTAAACTGGATTCAATGATATTAAGGCAGCAGTTTGAACCGATAAGGTCGGCAGATGAGGATGAGATATCTGAACTCACCAACAATATCAACAACCTAATATCAGAGTTTTTAAAGATTCAGAGAGAGACCGAGGAGAACAGGAATCAATTGTTAGGGCTGACCGCAAACCTTAGAAAGTTGAATATGGAACTTGAGTATCTCAAATCCTTTAACGAGAGCATTATAAATAGCATCAAGATATCTATCATTGTCCTGAATGAGAATCTGGAGGTAATCCGATTTAATCCCGTTGCAAAGAATATATTCGGGGTAGGCGAGGAGGTCCTTAACAGGAGGTTGTTTGAGAACTTTCCATCTCTCGACAATGAGAGAATCAGGGATGCAATAAAAGTTGCCTTGTTTGAGAGAAAGATGAATCTTGTAGAGGAGCAAAACTTTGTAAGTGGGGATAAACAGTTGATTTTTGATATAATTATCTCACCTTTTGTAAAAGAGATGGGAGAGGTCAAAGGAATCATTATGATGTTTGAAGATAGAACAGAGATTATAAGGACCAAACGGCTTTTAAATCAGAGCGAGAGACTGGCGACGATTGGGAGAATGGCTGCACAACTCACACATCAGATAAAGAATCCACTCTCTACAATTGGGCTAAATATAGAATTTATAAGGGATGACCTCCTTGAAAATAAGATTGATACCGGTGATTTTATAAAGAAGCTCAACCTTATTCAATCGGAGATTGAAAATCTTGTGAGGTTGTCTGATGAATATCTCAGATTTGCAAAGATTTCCAATACAAAGATAGAGGATATAGATATAAATGCACTTCTCTCATCAGTAGTGGAACTTTATATGCCTGAATGTAAAAATAAAAATGTCAGGATAGACTTTAATCTAAATGAGAAAGTTGATAGAGTACGGGGGGATTATAATCAGTTAAAACAGGCGATTGTAAATGTATTAATTAACGCCATAGAATCCCTCTCTAATGGGGGAGTAATTACTATAAGCACAAATAATGTAGATGGATTTGTTGTGATAGACATCTCTGATGATGGGAGGGGTATAGATGAGGCAGTAATTAAACATATCTTTGACCCATTCTATAGCACAAAAGAAGGTGGTTCTGGACTCGGGCTCTTTATTGCGGGGCAGATTATAGAGCAGATAGGCGGAAAGATATCCTGCAGGAACAATGCAGATAGAGGTGTTACATTCTCAATCCAGTTACCGGTGTGAACCCCCTTATTACTGCTGTCCAGAATAATCTGCTTTGAACAGCTAACACATCTGTCCAAAATAGTAATTGAAAAAAAGCCTCTGGCAAGTAAAATTTAATTCAATAAATTTTGATTCAGGAAACAAACATAATCTGAAAGGAGGCTTCCTGTGAATAAGTATAGCAGTATTTTTGGACAAATTCTTGAGATTTCAAAGCATGAATTTTACGAGGCAAATTTACCC
>JBMFOP010000155.1:0-3347 GCA_049969675.1 Myxococcota bacterium
TATCGTCCCGATATTCACGTGTGTCTTGTTCCTTACAAACTTTTCCTTTGACATTATAGCCTCCTCATTAAAAAATTCCTCGATATCTCTTTATAATTTCATCCGCAAGCTGCTTTGGCAGCGGCTCGTAATGACTGAACTGCATTGTATATGTCCCACGACCCTGAGTGAGCGACCTCAATTGTGTCGCATATCCAAAAGTCTCTCTAATTGGTGTTTGAGCCTTGATTACCTGAAAATTGAGTCGCATCTCCATACCCTCAATCTTTGACCTCCTGCCATTTAAGTCCTTTAGTACATTGCCAGAATACTCTTCGGGTACAACTACTTCCATATTCATCACCGGCTCCAGCAAAACAGGAGAGGCCTTTTCAAATGCATCCTGAAATGCCATAGAGGCAGCTATCTTAAAGGCAATCTCAGATGAATCTACTTCATGAAATGAACCGTCTACAAGCCTTGTCTCTATATCAATTATCGGATAACCTGCAAGGATACCTATACTCATCTGCTCTCTGATACCATCTTCAATGGCTGGTATAAAACTCCTGGGAATTGCGCCCTCTTTTATCTGATTGACAAATTTAAATCCTTCACCCCTTGGGAGTGGAGAGATATTCAATACTACATGCCCATATTGTCCTCTACCACCCGACTGCTTTATATATTTCCCTTCTCCACTTGCATCAGAGAGGATACTCTCTTTATAGGCAACCATAGGTTTACCGACATTTACATTGACCTTAAATTCCCTCTGCAATCTGTCAATGATAATTTCAAGGTGGAGTTCACCCATCCCCCAGATAAGTGTCTGACCGGTCTCCTCATTTATCCTGGAACTAAATGTTGGGTCTTCAAGCATAAGTGCCTTTATAGCAGATAGAAGTTTATCCTGATCTGCTCTTGTCTTTGGTTCAATTGCAACTGAGATTACTGGCTCTGGAATCTCAATCTTCTCCAGAATAATTGGGGCATCCTGGTCACATAGGGTATCGCCTGTAGTAGTAAACTTCAACCCAAGAATTCCACCTATATCTCCACAGTATATAGAATCTACCTCTTCTCTCTTATTGGCATGAATTCTGACCAACCTATTAATCTTCTCCTTCTTCTTCTTAGTAGAATTATAGACATGGTCGCCGCTTGAAATAACCCCTGAATAGACCCTTATAAATGTCAGCTGACCCACAAATGCATCATTCTGAATCTTAAATGCAAGTGCTGAAAACTTCTCCTTCTGACTCGCCTTTCTGATTACTTCATTTCCATTCTCATCTTTACCCTTAACCGGAGGTATATCAAGTGGAGATGGGAGATAATTTATAACTGCATCAAGGAGTGGTTGAATTCCCTTATTTCTAAATGCGGTTCCCATCAGGACTGGCACTATCTTCATCTGAATTGTCCCCTTCCTGATCGCCCTCCTGATAAGGTTATTGTCTATATTAGATGGGTTATTGATATAATGGTTTGTCAACTCTTCATCATATTCTGCCACAGCGTCAATCAGCTGTTCTCTATATCTCTTTACCTCATCTCTCAAATCTTCAGGTATCTCAGAGACTATTACATTTGCCCCCAATGACTCCTCATCAAATGTCAATAATTTCTCTTCAATCAGGTCAATTACACCCTTAAAATTCTCCTCCTTACCATACGGGAGCTGCATTATCACAGGGTTTGCCTTAAGCTTTGAATAAATCATATCTACCACCCTGAAATAATCGCTCCCCACTCTGTCCATCTTATTGACAAAGGCTATTCTCGGGACCTCATACTTATCTGCCTGTCTCCAGACTGTCTCAGATTGAGGTTCAACACCCCCAACTCCACAGAATACGGCAATAGCACCGTCCAGAACTCTCAGAGACCTCTCAACCTCAATAGTAAAATCTACATGACCGGGAGTATCTATGATATTAATCTGATGTGCCTTCCACATACAGGTAGTTGCAGCAGATGTAATAGTAATACCCCTCTCCTGCTCCTGCACCATCCAGTCCATCTGAGTGGTACCCTCATCCACCTCGCCAATCTTGTATGAAATTCCAGTGTAATATAGGATTCTCTCAGTAGTGGTAGTCTTTCCGGCATCTATGTGTGCCATAATGCCGATATTTCTTACTTTCTGTAGAGAATCACATTGATACATAAATACTACCACCTGAAGTGTGCAAATGCCTTATTCGCCTCAGCCATCTTATGGGTATCATCCCTCTTCTTGATGGTGTTCCCTTTATTGTTATATGCATCCAGAAGCTCTCCAGCCAGCTTCTCCGTCATAGTCTTCTCACTCCTTGCCCTCGCAAAGGCAATTAGCCATGTAAATGCCAGTGCTACTCTCCTATCTGCTGGAATCTCTGTTGGGACCTGATATGTAGCTCCACCAACTCTTCTGGACTTGACCTCAATAAGGGGCTTGGCATTCTCAATTGCCTTTTTGAATATCTTTACCGGATCATCATTGAGTTTCCTGTGCAGAATCTCAAATGCCCCATAGCAGATTCGTTCAGCTATAGACTTCTTCCCATTTTTCATAATCTTGTTGATAAATTTTGAAACCAGAAGGTCGTTGTATTTTGGGTCCGGGAGAATCTCTCTCTTCTCTGCTCTTCCTTTTCTTGGCATCTTACTACCTCACTTATTATTTGGGAACTTTTGCACCATATTTTGACCTACCCTGCTTCCTGTTCTGGACCCCCTGTGAATCCAGAGTGCCTCTAATAATGTGATATCTAACACCGGGAAGGTCTTTTACTCTACCACCTCTAATCAGAACGACAGAGTGCTCCTGAAGATTATGCCCGACACCGGGGATATATGCCGTGACCTCAAAACCATTTGAAAGTCTTACCCTTGCAATCTTACGAATTGCAGAGTTGGGCTTCTTCGGAGTCGCTGTTGATACTCTCACACAGACGCCTCTTAGTTGGGGCCTGCCCTGCAGTACCGGGGCACTGGATTTGTACCTCGGTGGCTTTCTGCCTTTTCTAACAAGCTGATTAATTGTCGGCATCAAAATACTCCTTTGTTTCTTACATGCAATAATAACTCTCTTCAAAAGAGAGAAGGGGATTATAATGATACTTTTATATTTGTCAAGTATAAACAAATAGTCTCCCTAAAATCTACCTAAGAGCACTGACTTTAAATTATGAATCACTATTATCAAAAACAATCTGCCTTGAAAAGCCGACTCTCCGCAAATAAAGATTCTGGATAAACATCTAATTCGGCATAGCCGAAACCAAAAATCCTGAAAAATCTTCTGCACATTTTTCGTAGAAGTTACGATTACAAAATCTAAGGGATTCAATGTCCATTGGAAATCAGAATTAATATCCATC
>JBMFOP010000156.1:0-2979 GCA_049969675.1 Myxococcota bacterium
GGAATGGGTAATATTCAATTTCAAGATCCCTGGTATGTATTAAGTGATGGTAGCCAACCGGGTAATTACTGGATAAATGTAAGAGGATTTTATGAACCAACCGGTAAAGAAGGTGCTCAAGAAAAAGGCGTGTTCTTGAACCAAGGCTTAACACAACAGGGTCAGTGGGTTCCACCTTACTACTCCGTCAAAGCGATATCACCACAAGACATAACTTTTAATGACAGGACACACAAATTTTATTTTCAGGGCTGGAGTGCAAGTCCACCAAACAGTGCAGAATTTCAAAATGCAAATGCATTAGAGACACCAGTTGTATTTAAACAGGCAGGGGCAGTTGTAAGTGCAAATTTCAAGGGGAGTATGATAAGCAACTCTGAAAATGCCCTATCAACCAGTTCACAGAGAAAAGTTGTAAGAACCTCAAATGGGAATTTACATGTATTTTATGTTAGTATGGGTAAGTTATGGTATGAGAAGAGTGTAAATAATGGGAATACATTTTATGCACCAAAGTTGGTAGATGAATTTGTAAATAATTTTTCAGTTGATTATGTAAATAATAGATTATATTTAATTGCCCAATTAAGAGATGAAAGTTCATCGTCTATAAGGTTATATGAGATAGATGAAAATGCTAATGTGAGATATTTTCCGGATGAAATTAATTCACAAATTTTTCTTATAGATGAGACCATAGAAGCAATGCCAGTTGTGGGAGCAAACTACGGGAATATATTATTTATATGGAAGACGAGCAATGCAGAACCTCTTAAGATGTTAAGATTTAGATGGGATGGGAGTAGATGGGAAAAATCAAATGAGATAGATATTCCAAATACAACAGGTAAATCAATCAACCCGACATTGAGTTTAGTAAAAAGTGAGGTTTGTTCAAAAGTTTTTACACATTTTGTATGGGAAGAGCGAAATGGTTCAAGAAGTTCAGAGCTTTACTATACAAAGATTACTATGATAAGAGATTATGTTAATGATAATAGATTTGAGAATTACACAAAAGTTACAACTGGTAGTGGATACGAGTTAACAACAAAACCTGTTGTAGTTGAGACAGGAGAGAATACAGCTTTGATTGGATTTGTTGGTATGAAGAGATTTGAGGATGAGAATATAACACCATTAGAGACAAGAGCGGTGTTAGTATCAATACCATCAAATGGAGTATTTTATTCTTTTGGAGATGATGTGCAGAGTGTTAGCTTAAATCGTTGCAATACGAGATGGACATTTGCCTGGACAAGAGGCAATGACCTGCCTGTTCAATATGTTGACTCAAGGGATATTAGAACAATATATCAGCTTGGTAACTTAAAAGGAGTAGATGTTCATATAACAAATGGGATAGTACCGGAGGATATGTATGCATTTGTAATAAACACATCTACATTACCATACCCAATAAATTACAGAGCGATTTATGGTAACATATTACCTGAACAAATTGTAACAGAAGATAGCCGAGAAGGGATTGTAAGCAAAGAAGGGGCAGAGGTATATTATTCAATTGGTGATGTAAAGGTTGGAGATCAGAAGATAGAGTTTGAGGAAATTCCAGACACAGTTGGAATGATAACACTTGAAAATGCAAATAGATATTTAATAAGCAAGCCGTTTATGGTAAATGACAATTCAGGATTTGTATATTCAGTAAGATATGGAGTTACAGATTCGAGTGCATTGAAGGAGGCATTAACAAACACAGATTATATAAAATTCAGAGTTGAATTAATAGATTACAACACAAAGGAGTTACTTGGAATATTTGATGAAGTTACATACAATTCAGAGAGTGTATCGAAGTATGAGAATATAAGTTATTCAGTAAACACAATGGGATTGGGAGAGAGACTGGTTCAGTTGCGACTTGTGATAACCAATAATGTTGATCCCTATTATTCACTTTCTGATAAATTTGGTGATGCAGAATATAATCTTCAGAAGAAAGGAGCAATTAAGCAAATAAGTTACAGAGGTATGCTTGGCGAGAAGGTGTATAGTTATGAGTTGATACAAAATTATCCCAATCCATTTAATCCAGTGACAAAGATTAGATATTCAGTAAAAGAGACAAAGCCAGTGATGATAAAGCTTTACGATATAGTAGGAAGAGAAATTGCGACTTTATTAAATGAAGTAAAAGATGCAGGGGAATATGAGATAGAACTTGATGCAGGCAAATTAGGATTGACCAGTGGAGTATATTTTTATCAGATGAAGGCTGGTGAATACACATCGATAAAGAAGATGGTTTTATTGAAGTAATAAATAATTGAAGAAGCCAGCCACTAAAGGCTGGCTTTTTGGTTAAATAAATCAAATCAAAATAGGAGGAATAAAGATGCCATATCAAAATATAAGTTATGAACTAAAAGAGAATGAAAAGAATGAAATCAACGAATTATTAAATCAAATAAATTCAAAACTTCCATTTTTGATAAATCTCACTCCAGAGGAGAGGATGGATATACCGAAGATGGGCGATAAGACAATTGCCTTTGTAGAGAAGGCACTTGAACTTGCCAAATCAAATCCATCACTTGTTCCACCTTATGTAAATGTTGATGAATTGAGGAGAGATTTGGAATTAAGCAAGACATTGAGAGATATACTAAATCGAGTGTCTCAGTTATATGAGAGATTAAGCGACACATACATAGCAGCTGGAAGTGAGGCATATATATCAGCATTGTCATTTTACAATTCAGCGAAGAATGCGTCAAAATCTAATGTTCCGGGCAGTGATGTAGCAGTGGAAGAGCTTGGTAAAAGGTTTACAGGACAGGGGGTAAAGAAATCAAAAGGTGATAGACCTTCAGAGCAGTGAGTATTGTCAAAATGTCAAAATATTGACAAATTGGCACAGGTGGTGGGGGTGGTAACTTGCAATTTAGGTACTCCACCCTACCTCAGAGGTACCCCCCACCACCTATATAGGTATACCCCCCCCACCTCAGAGTT
>JBMFOP010000157.1:0-2885 GCA_049969675.1 Myxococcota bacterium
ATGTATTATAGCAGATGTGTCATCATCAAATCTATGTAAAAATGACCTTGATTGTAAAGGGGAGGAGCAGTGCATATATGGTGAATGTGTAATTATTACAGAGGATGCAGGTATTGACATTTATAGTGAAATAGAAGATGAAGTTGCTATTGTAGATACAATTGATGACGAATATTCTCTAAGTGATGTTCTGGAAGTGATTGACGCAGGTGTAGATAATAATGAAGGAACTGAAGATTCTATTACAGAAGATATTGTAGATATTTATATGGTAGATACATATTTTGAAGACGCACAATTAAATGATACAATTTTAGATATTGGTTGCGTAAATAATTGTGCAGCAAAGGACAGGATTTATTGTAATCTGGGAAAGTATCAGAGATGCAAAGAAGAGAATGGATGTCTTACGCTCGGACCCGAAGAGGAGTGCAACACTCCACCAGCAAATATTTGTATCAATTCGGAGACGCTACGCATATTTGAAAAGATTGGTAAATGTAATGATTCTAATATTGGTTGTGAATATGGATACTCTGAAAACAAATGCCCAAATGGTTGTGAAAATGGGATGTGTAAAAATTGCACTCCGAATTGCACAAATAAGGAGTGCGGAAGTGATGGTTGTGGAGGAGAATGTCTTCCGGGCTGTAAAGCGAATCAAGGTTGTGTAAACGGTAAATGCACCAGCTGTAATTATCAAAAATACGGCTACGACTTTAATCTTACAAAAAGATGTATAAAAACTGTATGTGATAACTCTTCTCCATATTATTTTGAAGACATTTCACAATGCGACTCCAGTTCTTCTTGGCTGATAGCCGTTGAATCTGAGGCAAGCCTCGGTGCAAGCTGTCCTGGTCCAGCGAACTGTTCATTCAAAATAAATGCACAGGATAGCCCTGTCTCCCTTGAGTGGATGCCTCATTCTGGCAAGTGTGGAGATAACTATTCAGTCCATATGCTTGTTGACCACTCTGCCTTTCCTTCAAGTTGTCAGGGGGACTACTGGACATGGTTTGCCTTTATGGACCATACTCAGACTGGAGGGGGCCCATATCCACATATAACGAAAGCAGTTTCGCATCATATGTTAAACTACAATGATTTCACACCAACTCCCGATTCTTCCGCTCGCGTCTTTATTGGTGCTCAATGGTGGTATAAAGGTAAAGCAAGGACAATAGAATTTAATTTATTCCTCTCTCAATGGGGAGATGCAGACCCACATCCCGGATTAATTGTCAAGTTTGACCTACCGGATCTTGAATTTATAGCTCTTGATGCCAGTTACTGGAATATGAATATCCAGAAAGGGGTTGATACAGAAGTAAATATTCCCTGGATTACAATTTTGCAAGACGCAATCAAAAATGGATGGCTTGCTGACCCAGGATCCTGGGATAATGTTGTCACGATGTCATATTTCATTGGCGTTGAGGTAAAGAATAGAGGAATTGCAAGCCTCTGGCACACGGACTTTAGGATTCAGGATACAATCCAATAACCTATTCGCATAATAATTAAGCATATTTTCTCCGATGACAAATTACGGGGCAAGACTTATAGTACATTGAGAACAGGTGATTATTTGAAGTTGAAATATTATGCATTGAGAAATTTTAGACACTTGAGATTTTATCTCTTCTCAGAGGCTCTTAATTATTGTGCCTTTTAGAACACAAAATATAGAATGCCCATATCTTTAGCCTCCTAACAGAGTTAGGTTTTTATATACTTAGAATTTTTGATAACTTTTTAGACAGATAAATATAGTCTACTCTTATCCCCTGAAAATTATTTTGGGGTTCGCCTTGCAATATTTTATATATGCGATCAGATCTATCCAAAATAAATCCTTGTGGAAGACTTTTATAACTATGATGTTATTCATATCGGTATAAACTTTTATAAAAAAACCTCCTATGAATAAATTTAATAGCTCTCTGTGCCAATTCTCTAAATTTTGAAGAGCGAGTTTTATAAGGTTGTGATAGAGACGGGGCTAATAAAGGGAGAAATAGATATAGTTGGTATCAATTTATACCAATGTTATTTGATTATGTAATACGAATATTGGATAACCTAACTCCTTGTGCCCAATTGAGAGCAGCTTTATTTAAGGGGTATTTAAACTGAACAGCATTTTAATTGATAGTGAAGAAAGGAGGGGTTAACTGATCATGAAAAGGCGGATTTGCCTTTCTAAGGTCAAGATTTTCAAGTAGTTGGATTTGTAGTTCAAATTATTTTGGACAATAGTGATATGTGATAGAGAATTGATTTTCATTGGCAGATGAAAACGTTTCATGTGAAACATTTGGGAAGTAGATTGTATGAATGTTTCAAAGATCTTTTAGTGTTAACTAAAATTGTTATATCTGATCTCATAAAACAAGAGTAGGGAACTACAGGACAGATTATATTATGATGCGTGCCTTAGAGTAGGAGGGGCAATGATTGGAGCTTTGCCAAAGAAACCTATTAAGAAGAGAGGTGGTTTGAAAAATGAGTAAATAGAGAGAGAGAGAAGAGGACATGTAAAGAATAAGGAAGGTATAGGATTACAATTTTTAAATTTATTACAGAAGTATCTTATTCTGCGCCCTCATTAGAATTTAGTTATATAACACTTGAACAGATGATAAGCAGATATAGTAAATAAATTAATATTACAAAAAAGCGATACTTTATAATACTTGCATATACTTTATAATACAACTGGTGTTGTCGTGCTGTCAGGTATTATTTAGTCGATTTCACCTGAAAATATCTCTATCTCCTTGTTTTACGGTTGTTAATTTATCTCTCAACGGATGTTCACCCCTACAAAAAGGGATAAGTTATTGAAAATACGGCATAAATGATATATTTTTTGTTTAAAA
>JBMFOP010000158.1:0-2724 GCA_049969675.1 Myxococcota bacterium
ATTTACCAATCTCACCCTTATCATTTTGGGCATAATAATCCTCATAAAATTTCTTAATATAAAAATTATTACCATCTCTTTTCCATATATCATCAACATAACCTGAATATGTTTCACAAAATCTCTTTTTTAGAAGGCCTGTATCACCGTTTTCGTAGCTGTTTATACAATTCCCACTTGCATATGCATTTATCCCAAATGACATATCCCCAATTGAATCTAGATATTCTATGAGCAGAGTTTTATAGGTATCTTCATTATCATATAAAATCCCATGCCCTGGATATTCATCTTCTTTTGTGAATTTAATCATATTCCAGGCCATCCCATTTGTAAATTTGCATTCTGGACATTCACTTCTTAGTTTTTCAATTATATTTTTTCCCTCAATTCTTATTCTCGTAAGGGGTAAGACTGGAAAGACATGGTCATTTGATAAACTTATATACACATTAATCTCCGGATAATTTTGCTTTATCAATCTGGCTTTCTCAACAGCGCTCTTTAGAAAACAATAATAGTTAAATACACCTTCTTCTTTTTGTCTATCGCAATCATATTTATCTATCCTTATAACTTTATCACACAATGTATCAGTAATTCTTGGAGTAAAAAAATCGCTATATCTTTTTGTTTGAGCAGTGTAATCAAACTCAGATACTATCTTAATTTCTGGATTACAAAATTCAACATCTCCGGTATAGAAATCTACTCTTAGGTTTCCCATATTATCTGATATAGGTTTCCTATCAGTACTTAAAATATCAAGCCAATTAGAACCATTCCATAATGATAAGGCGCTGTCATAAAAATATGGCCAGCTTTTAGTCTTATGTCTAATATCCCAAATCTTCAATGTTCTGAATGTCTCTTCATCCTGCTCAATTCTTTTTGCTTTTCTGCCTATAGAAATTTTCTCATTTCTACGAGGTGGTATTATATCATATTTATTCAAAAACGAAATATTAGTTATTTGATTTACACACATCTTTCACTTTAAGATTTATATTTAATGAATGTAATGATACTTCTTTTGTAACTGCATCTGTGTTCTGTGAATTTATAGTCGTGTTGTCTGGTGATATATCAGTATCATCTACCACTGAATATGGAATACCAGTGATATTCTTCTCACACCTGCCATCAATTGTCCTATCTGGCTTCATTTTGAGTATCCATATGTCGTTCGCATCAGTACCATAAGGTTCTGTCCCCCACGCCACTATATAACCCTCATCTGATGTCTGCTGAATATATGCCCGATGACCACTACCAACAAAAATCTTATCCCATTCTATATCCCCATTTTTTTCCAATTTTAATATCCATAAATTCATACCACAATCGCTGGAGGTCGCTAATGTTCCAACTAATACATATCCTCCATCTCTTGTCTGCTGAATGGAGGAGGCATGGTCCAAACCACTCCCTCCATATGTCTTCTGCCACTCTATATTGCCATCTCCTCTCAACTTTAATATCCATATGTCCTGCCCACCAGCACCAAAAGAATTTGTATTTCCAGCCAATATATATCCCCCATCTCTGGTTTGCTGGATAGAAGAGGCACCACCACCATAATAACTCTTCTGCCAATCTATATCGCCATTTGCTTTTACTTTTAAAATCAATATACTACCATAATTAGAATCAATATAAAATGTTGTCCCTGATATTATATATCCCCCATCTTTGGTCCCTTGAATAGAAGTAAAATAATTTTGCCCGCCATCTTCATAAGTCCTCAGCCATTCTATATCACCAGACGAATTTAGTTTTGCAAACCAATAATCATATTCATGATCAAAATTATAATATTCTGCTCTCCCTGCTATAATATATCCTCCATCTGATATCTCAAAAACAGAATTTACCTCAATTAGGCTTTTTTTATGAGGATAGTGTGGATCATATTCATCTATGTAATATACTTTTTGCCACTCTATATTTCCCTCTTCGTTTAATTTTAAAACCCAGCCATCTTTAATTGATACATCATTATGTCTCCACCCACCTACTATAAATCCTCCGTCTCTGGTTTGATTGATGTAAAATGCTTCACCTCCCTCATAACTCTTCTGCCATAGCATATCTCCGCTGGGACTTAATTTAATAATTGCCATATTAGGACGATATTTACCAGAAGATGATTTTCCTCGTTCTCCTGCTACTATAAATCTACCATCTCTAATCTCTTGAACAAAATTTGCATAACTAGATTCTTTGATTCCTTCATATGTCCTTGCAAAACTATAAAAGTTAAAATCTGTATCTGGTATAATATCTATTCCATATATATCAACATCTTTTACTACTTCAATACTAATTGTGTCATCCCTTCCTACACAATCTATCCCTGTCTTTACCGCCATCCAGAAAAAAACAAGTATAAGTAATCTCCCTAAAATATTTTTGTCCTGATGCCTACACTCAAATATATTCTCTTCCTTCATATTTTTAACTTTCACCTCTCTCCTCCGAGTAGCCTTAAGAATTCATCAGATGGCTTCCCCGTTACTGAAAAATCATAGTAAAATTGTTGTGAGTAGCGGGGTAAAAGGTTGTCACTGAAAATAATTATGCCTTTTAACTTTTTATACGATCTTATTCCTGTATTGTCCATAAGCACTGCCAAATCCCCCTCAATCATATCCACCTGCTCCTGATAGTCCCTTATATTGGTTATCCCATAAATAAGGCCTCCACTTCTTCTCCATTCTACTT
>JBMFOP010000159.1:0-2633 GCA_049969675.1 Myxococcota bacterium
AATTGCCCCAAGCAACTAAAATCACCCTGCTCCCTTATCAACCTTCGTCTCCTATAATACTTTGTAAAAGTCATTCTTAGGAAATATCATTAAAATTTTGCTTTACTAATTGCGAGGAGTTGTGTTTTTCACCAACCACAAAGTGGTTTGTTTCACCAACCACAAGGTGGTTTGCTTCTCCAACCAGAGGTTTTCTTATTACAATTAAAAAAATTGGCTTAGGCAATCATAGATTATCCAAAGATGATGCTTTCCCCTCTTGTAGATGGGTATCAGAAATGACGGGGTGTTTATTCATAGGAAGCCTCTTCTCAGTTTTTTGATTGACAAAATAGTTCTACCCTACTGAGGATTCAGTATTAAAAATTTATTTTAAACAGATGTGAGAATTTGTATAAAACTAATGCGACACATATTTAGGGAAAACCTTCTCTTAAGAGTTCAATATCTTTGAGTCTTCAATGATAAGACAGATATTATCTCCTCTCATTCTTAAAAACTTTGATGTAACAATATATGAATGTTGCCGTGATAAGTGTCCAGCTTGTAACCATTATAATAATTCCGTATACATTAAGCTGCATTTATATCCTCCGTTTTTTTAAAAGGTATTCTAATTAATATTGCAACGAAGATAAAGAAAGAGATTAGAGATGCCCTTGCAAGCCAGATGTAAGGAATCTTCTCTGGTTCAACGCCCCTTAATAGAATCTCAGATTTATCAGAGCTGAGGTCCTGATATAACCAGCCTGAAAGGAGGACGATCAGGTAGATGGGCACAACATATTTGATTATATAGTAAAAAATTCTGGGGACTTTTATTTCTGCATCTCTGGTTAGTACCTCCCACATTTTATCACCACCATAAATCCAGACATAGATAATTACTTCTATAAGAGCAAAGACCACAAGAGCGACCGTCCCTATCCAGAAGTCATACTGGTCAAGATACCCATGTTTTATAAATAGGGCATTGGGAAGTCCAAAGAGGAATAATACTATTGATGTGTATAGCACTGCCCGTGCACGGCTGAGTCCAAATTTTTCTCTTAAAAATGCAATGAATGGGGATGCGAGTGCCACGCTGCTGGTGAGCCCTGCAAAGAATAGAAGGATAAACCATATAGCGCCAAATAATGCACCTGCTGGAATCTTTGTGAAGATGATAGGCATAGCCACAAAGCCGATATCAAAACTACCTCTCTGTGCAATGAGCATTGTGGTCTGAATCCCAAAATAGGCAACAGCAACTGGAATGGCGATTGAGCCTCCAAGCACCACTTCACAAAATTCATTGGTAGATGCTGTGGTAAGTCCGGTTAGAGCCACATCCTGTTTCTCATTTGCGTACGATGCATAGGTCTGGACTGTCCCCTGTCCAATTGAGAGTGTATAAAATATCTGTCCTGCTGCCGCAAGCCAGACAGAGAAAAGACCGAGTTTTGTAAAATCGGGATTATACAACCATGCAAGTCCTGATGAGACCGAATTTTCAGGGTGAGTAGGATCCGGAGTTCCGAGTGTAAAGACCCTGATTACAAGGATGATAGCAAATACAATCAATAACGGCATTGCTATATATGCCAATTTCTCAATCCCCTTTGAGACCCCTCTATAAAGAATATAGACATTTATTGCCACAATTATTAACCAGCCGATAAGCATTGTGAGATTTGAGGAGAAGAATTCCCCGCTCTCCACTCCCTGAAACTGGTACAGAAAATTTCTCATATTCTCCATTGAGCCTACATTTGTAAATGAACCGGCCAGAGAGAAGAATGTGTACATTAATGTCCACGATTCAATTATCATATAATAGACGACAAACATCATAGTCAGCGATACACCAATTGAACCGAGATACTTTGAGACTGGATTCTTCCATAGTATCTCAAATATTGAGATTGTAGAGTGTCTCTTCTCCCTTGCACCAATCTTCCCCATACTCCATTCAAGCCACATAAGCGGTACCCCCATCAGAATTAGTGCTACAAGATATGGGATAATAAATGCACCGCCACCATTTTTGGCAACCTGAGCAGGGAATCTCAGGAAGTTGCCCATCCCGACGGCATTGCCAGCCATTGCAAGAATAAGACCTATTCTGGTCGCCCAGAGCTCTTTTGGGGACATAACTTTTACTCCCGAAAAATTTTTCTTTTATTAAAAGAGCATCTAATCGCCATTTTTTCAATATTTAAATTATTGGAGTTTAACTATTTTGTAAAATAATGAAATAGCCAACCCTGATTGGCAAAATAAAATCGTAATAAATTGTCCCTTAAAGATAAATACCTTTATTCACCTCTCTGTCCTCATCTCTCTCACTATTCCCCTCTTGTAGAGGGGTGGATGCGTAAGAAGACGGGGTGTTCTCCTCTTCCCCTCTTTGAGATGGGTCTGGGGTGTTTAGAGGGGTGTCTGCGAATACCCCGTCAGTCCGAAGGACCTGCCACCCCTTCATAGAAGAGGAATTGTTGAAGTATTGTCAAAACCTGACGAAAAATTCATATATATGCCCGAAGGGGCGAGGCAATGCATAGTTTTGTAAATGAGAGCGATGGGAATTATAGTAGTGTTTATCGCTAATATTTTGCCTAATTTCTTTTTATCTCATCAAAAATATACAGTGC
>JBMFOP010000160.1:0-2633 GCA_049969675.1 Myxococcota bacterium
GACATTGAAGGTTATTTAAGTTGGAGGGAATTTTAATTGATATTGAATAAATGGGGTATACTGATTTTGAAAATATGGATTTACCCATCCAGAATCCTAATTTTATCAATATTTAACCTCCCAAAGCAGATTATCCTGCACGGCAGTGTATCTCACGGTAAAGTAATGAAGTGAATAAAGCCTTGACAGGGTGGTGAAGATTATATATTTATTAAATGAGTAAGAGGGCTCAAAGTGATTTGAATAATATTCAGGCAGACTTTTCGTTATACTACCAGAGATTTGCCTGATGATACTGATTGAGAAGTGTCCGGAGATCAAAAGCGGCTCCGAGGTTTTATACAATGAAAAAGATTATTTTTTATTTTCTAATGGTACTAAGTTATCAATTTAGTTTGTATTCTTATTCACTGGGTAGTCCAGAGGAGGGGAAAATGGAACCCAGGCAAATAAAAGAGATGATCCTTAGAAAAGATTGGCAGGTAACAGAATATATCACAAAATTGGATCGATCAATTGTTCCAGTGCTCTTGAAATTAAGCAAAGATCCAGACTGGGAGGTAAGGCAACTATCTTTAATTTGCTTAGCCCATCTCAAAACTCGCGAATCGGCTCAGGCTTTGGCTGATGCTCTCTTAGACGAGAATGTGAACGTGCGTGGGTATGCTGCCGGTCTGCTTCAAGAGGCTTATGATCCAATTATTCTTCCACAATTGTTGACCGCCCTGAAAAAAAGTAAAGATGACCATGTACGCTCTCAGATTGTTTTGGTGATTGGCCGTATAGGGAATGAAGAGACGAAGGAAGAATTAAAGAAGATTCTGGCGATGGAAAAAGATAAGACGATGCGGGCAAATATAATTCAAGCTTTAGCCCGTTTGCGGGATGAAGACTCCCGTCAAAATATTCTAAGTGAATTGAAATCTGCCATTCCTAAAGTTAGATTTGATGCAATTCAGAAGATTGAGTACATTGGCGATAAAGAAATGGCTTTGCATTTAGAGCCGTTGCTTGATGATAAAACTCCAGCCACAACTTTAACTGCTTCGGCAACACAGGCGATTACAATACATATAAATGAGGCAGCATTGAAAGCGATAGCCATAATCTATAATCAACCTTTTTCTTTTCGGATTGAAAATCTTCGCCCGTGCATAGATCAAGAGATCCAGGAAGCTAAGCAATATCTAAAAAATATTAGAGACTCTTCAATGAAAAAATAATTAATAACCTTAACTCCATAAAGTTTTAGGGAATAAGTTGAGGTCACTGCTTGTCCAAAATATTCTGATTTGAGAAGTTAATTATTTGTAACATAAGGAGGTAAATCTATATTCTCAAAATCAGGTTACCTCCTTTTGTTCACAAACCCTTAAAATTCTATTCAACTTAAGTAAGGGCTAATAATCGTTATTCCCTTCAATTGCTATATCTGGCACAATAGGTAAGGTCTCATAGGATTTATTTGTCCATTGCCATAAATTTTAGTATAATAAGCCCCCATTAGAAAACCCGGCAACTGTTTTGTCTCATAATAAATTTTATAATAAGTTGATAAGGGTTTCTCTTCCATTTGAATGGCTTTGCTCTATGGTCATTGTAGTATTTAATGATTTCCCCCAACATTTAATGTTATGAATGTCTCTTTTCATCACGCCCCATCCTTTTCACTTTTTGCTGATGGAAATTTTCTACTTTCTATAATGCAATATTTTTTTAATAACGCAACACTAAGGTCTTAATCACTCTCTTTGCTATCATATTTTTACTATGCTCAAAGAAAATAACTTCTCTTCTAGTAAAGAGATTATACATAAGTATTGCTACAAGATTGCTCAATGACCATCCAGAGGTAGAACAAGACCTCATATATTTCACAAGTAAAATCTATTAATGCTGTCCAAATCTGCTACATTACTGCATTTGCCGTTGTCCCCACAAATGTCTTTGATTCTGCTTTATTATCTTAAAGAATACCTCTATCTGCTATCAGTCTTTGTATATCCTCACAAATGTAATCGCTCCAGATTCAAGATGACCTGTCTGCTGTCGCACAGGCAGGCTTGTAAGAGGCAATATTACCTCCCCCTTTGTCTCACTCTATTTAATTTATCACAGACTAATGCGATTCATATTTATATAAATATCTTTGAGTCTTTAATTTACCTATAATTTAAACTTATTTTAGATGAATGTTGAACTTGATATTTATTAAAAAGGTGTTATTATTCTCAATCAGTATTCGGGGAGTGGCTCAGTCTGGCTAGAGCACCTGGTTCGGGACCAGGGGGTCGCTGGTTCAAATCCAGTCTCCCCGACCAATCAAGACATCTGGCTTCTATAACATTGCAACTTAAGGGCTGTTTATGTGTTTAAATGCACAGAATAAGGGCATCAGATGCCCTATGGTAACCTTTTCAAGGAGGAGTAAGATGAAAAAGGTGGTATTCTTAGCGGTCTTTGTAGTGGCAATCTTCTTTGCCCTATCGCTCTATGCCCAGAATCAGGATAATAAGGGAGTGGGGACACAGACACAGGAGGTAAAGGAGGAGGCAAAGGAGGTAAAGGAGCAGGTTAAAGAAGAGGTAAAGGAGATAAAAGAAGAGGCAAAGAAGAAGGGTAAAGATGCAAAG
>JBMFOP010000161.1:0-2579 GCA_049969675.1 Myxococcota bacterium
GATATTGCTACGAATTACCTTTAAGAGATAAATCCATTTATTACTCTTTTCCCCTCTCTCTCCGCCTTATAAAATATCTGTAGAATTTGCTTCACCAACCAGAGATTTTCTTGTTCCTTTGCTTACTCCAATCATAGATTTGTCTAACAGTGAGGCTATGCCTATTCATAGGAAGCCATCTTTCAGTGTTTTTTTGATTGACAAAATAATTCTACCCTAACGGGGCTTCAATATAAAAAATTTTATTTTGGACAGATGTAAAACCATACGAAATTGCACACATTTTGAATAGGTTAACCAATCAACTCCCTTTAAGAATATAAAAAAGCAGTATTTCAAAATTCTTATATTTCTCTTTTCAACGCAAATATTATATCGGACTGGATAGAATGTAATTTTTAATTCAAGCCTTGAACAGGATATCCAGCAACCGGTCAACTCTATTGTCTTTGTTCTCCTCTCTTAGTGCCAGCCTTATTTCTCCAGACTTTTGTTTTTGAGAGATGCATTTTTCTACCAGTGAAATTACAGATTGGACTTTCTCATTGTTAGGATATGTGTTTTTTAAGAATGTTATCTCATTTTCTATATCTTTATAATTTTTTTCAATGTAACTGATGAGAAGATAGTAGAGGTGTCCTTCAATATATTTTGGCATCTGGCTCAATGCCCTTTTGATATATAATTTACCAAGTGTCTCTCTTGAACGTTGTGCCTCATTTGGGTTTAGATATAGAGATATCCCGTATGCTGCCACATATTCTGGCCTCTGCCCTCCAAATTCTATTGCCTTCTTAAAAGATTCAAATGCGTTCTCAAAATCACGCTTTCCTAATAAGACCTCTCCTTTTGTAAATTCAATCTCTGCCTTCCCCTCATCCCGCACCGATTTGCTATAATATGCAGAGATGACAGAGTTGTACTCTCTTCGGCTCTTCTCTGAGATAAGGGTATTATATGCCTCCTCTGCAAAATAGGTGAGCTGGTCTATTCTGACAGAGAGTTCTTCATCTATATTCGCATCATTCTTAACTGTATTTAATCGCTTTAAAAATTTTTGATATGCCGCATTTAGTTCATCAGTGGATGCTGTTCTGCTGATATTAAAAAACTCATAGTAATCCATCGTCTGATATTTTTCATAGAGTTGATTTATCCATTCTATGTCCTGTATTGCACTGATTGGCGCAATTGTAGTCTTTTCGTCTGTATCCTTAATCTCTTCAGCCCGCTCTTCTCTTTTTACCTCATCGGGTTTGTATATCCCAGAGAGCTTTATATACCCATCATCACTCTTATCTGTTTCGGATATATCCAGAGTTGAGAGTTCTATCAGTTCAGTTAGGAATAGGAAGTATACGAGCTGTATAGCCTCGGTATCTGATGAGATCTTTAGTTGTATAAGATGGGAGATTGGGGTTTTTATCTTGATGTTTTCAATTAGAGTTGTCTCCTCTGCATTTATTGGGAGCGAGAAGAGAGTAATATCCAGCTCCTCTTTCCTTGTAATAACGGTATTAGGAGTGATAGGTGCGAGTTTGAGGATATGTTCTTTATTGAGAGATTTAATCCCGTTGTAGATTATCTTGAGGGTTGAGATATTAGAGACATTCTCAGAACCCTTATGGGGTAATTCTGCATTCTCCTCAATCTTTAACTCTCCTTCCGATATCTCAAAGAACTTGAGTGCCTTCCTGTAAAACTGCACACTTATTGCCTGCCTCATCTGTTCCAGGGTGATAATCCCTTTTCTTAGAAGTATCTCTCCCTGTCTCTCACCGGTCTTTGCCATCTCCATTAATGATTCGTCATATTCCCTATTGTCAATCATCCCGAGCTCTACAAAGACCCTTCCAAGTGGCATGGTAGTCTTCTGCTCTTTAATAAATATCGGTCTCCCTTTTGAAAGATGGAGTGTGTGGTGGTTCTGCTTTGTAATGACTGAGATTGCCCCGGTAAAGGCACTTTTATAGCATTTGTAAAGTATAGAACCGAATTCGCCTCTTTTTGTCAAAAACATAGCCATATTAATCTGATAAAGTTAGTTAAAAACCTTGACATAAGCAATGGTTTTGTAGTAATTATTATACCTATGCATATTTAAATTGCAAGGAGAAACAGATGAAAAATTCTCAACAAGGCAAAAAGATGGTTCTCTTAGGGCTGAGTATGTTGGGGACATTGCTCTTTACCCTCTTTATATCCTGTCAGGACTATTACTTCTTCAATCTTCCCCAGAAGCCTACCACAGAGTTTAATGATGTTAAGAGTATTGATACCATTACAAAGTCTGACATACTATTTCTGGTTGATAATTCCGGTTCTATGGCTCAGGAGCAGGAAAATCTGGCAAAGAATCTGGATAAATTTATTAATGGAATCATCAGTGCACAGAACGACTTTCATATTGCAGTAATTACCACGGATGTGGATTACCTGCCGCTTGATGAGTGTGATAATGCCTGTACAAATGGGATGGACTGTATTGAGGCAAAGGAGGTCACAAAGATATTAAGACAGGGGACAAAGTATTGTACCAAAAAGTGCAACTCTGATGCAGACTGTCCGCCTTATGATAC
>JBMFOP010000162.1:0-2288 GCA_049969675.1 Myxococcota bacterium
ATCAGAGATATCAGAAATTATACCATATATGAGTTTCTCACCAGTTTTTCTCTCTATGCTTGTATAACCTCTCAACTGTATGTATATAAAATCACCATCCTTCTTCCTGAACCTCAATTGCATATCAATAAATTCCTTTGATTCAGCCAATCTCTTTATAAATATCTCTCTATCATCGGGATGAATAAACTCCAAAAACTTTTCAAATGTATCGGGCAACTCCTCTTTTGTAAATCCAAAAATCCGTTCTAAACTGCCCTCAAATATGACTTTTTTAGTATCTAAATTAAACATATTTACGATCTGATTTGATGCCCCGAGGGATATTGTATATCTCTTCAAGATCTCCCTCTCCATCTCGTAATATTTTGCCGCCTGATATGAGGGTATATATAGATTTACAACTCTTTGCAATATCTCAATATCCTCATCTGTATAATCCCTGTTTGAGTTTGCTACAGCGAGCTGCCCTATCAACTCTTTATCCATTATTACTGGTAGCGCAAGAAATCTCTTTATCTTAATATGTCCCTCTGGAACACCAGTTGACCTCTTATCTCTTGTTATATCGTTTACAAGTATCGGTTTTTTATTCTTTAATGACCACCCCCAGAGACCCTTAAATTCCTTAAAGACGACCTGCTTATCTCTCAATCTACATTCATCCATAATCTCTCTTGAAAATTTTGGGATATAGAAATAACCGCTCTCTTCATCAATATATCCCAAATATCCATATTTACTATTGGTGAGTTTCTTTGCAGCATTGACTATTACGCTGGCAATCCGATTAATATCATAAACACCAGAGAGCCTGTAAGATGTTTTAATGAGAATCTGGCTTATCATAAGCAATCTACTAAGTTTATCCGAGGCAATCTTATTTTGTGTAACATCAATCCCCACACTAATAGTACCAACAATCTTCCCTCTCTCTTTGACGATTGAATTGGTAAATTGAATATATTTAACATTTTTATCTTTTGTCTGGACGGCATTTTGATATACTTTGAACTTTCTTATCTTCCCTTTGATGATATTCCTGAATATATTAAACACCTCATCTTTTATATCATCTGGCAGAAATTGCTCAAACCAGTTCTTCCCTATCACCCTTTCTGGCTTATATCCAAGAAGTTCTGCACCCGAATCATTGATAAATACGACATTCCCCTCTCTATCAAGAGAGACTATCAGAAGACCGGTTGAATTTAATATTGCCTTCTGAAATAATGGATTGTTGCAAAAATCTATTTCTTTCATCTTAGATCCTTCCTGCGAGGTGAATTTTACACAAAAATATTATAATTTCAAATAGTTATTTTAGTAGCCATATTCTGACTCACCTGTCCAAAATAAATTTTAACAAAGGCCTCAAAGATATTGAATTTTTGAGAAAAGGCTTTATACGAATAAATTCCCTGTCTGCTAACTCAGACACCACCTTACAAAAAGTGAATATACCATCCTCCCGGGCACCACTCTACAAGAGGGGAATACCCTATCTGCTATCGCAGACATCCCTCTATAAGAGGGAAATAATGGTGCAATTTATCAACTTTGAAAATTGCCTCGCGATTGATGAAAAAGAAACTATTCTACGGTTGGCGTAGCAAATTCTATAGATAACTTCAAATGATGAGTTATATTAGGCAGTGATAGAGACAAGGACAGATTGGGGGATAAAGGGATTTAGTCGTTAGGGGCAATTTGTGGTATTTGTGCCTTTTGTGGGAATTATGCGATTTTTTTAAAATTCAAACAGATAACTTCTTGAATTTGTTATATCCTTCAGCACTTAATTCGCAATGTTCAATATATCCCGGATAGTAAATTGCTTTCCACGAATAACTTCCATTAAATTCATTTACCCCGTAAAATACTATATCCTCAAGAGAATTTCCATTAAATTCATAAATATAGTACCCCTCTGGATATACACCCAGCAAACTCATAAGAACTATATATTTTATAATATCTTGAACAATCAAAATTTCAGAGAACATATTTTTAATACTCCTCCGGACAGCATATAGGTAGATGCTTTCTAAACCATACATTTCTGTGCGGAAGAACACTTTAGACCCATCAAATCAAAAAAAAACAATTGGATTATTTAGCGAATAGATGAATGGATTTTTCATATATTTATAATCTTCTTTAAGGCATATACTCTGGTTCTGAATTATATATTAAACAACTTTATCCACCTCCATATACCTTCCTATGTCTGGATTATACTATCTATTCCAATTGTAATATAACCCATTGGCGTTGGCGATTATCCT
>JBMFOP010000163.1:0-2276 GCA_049969675.1 Myxococcota bacterium
CATGCTTTACTGTAAGGTCGAAAATAATACCATGGATTTCCTGAATACGTATGGATTGTCTAAGGGTATAACATCAGATAGTCAGAGTTTTTAAGCGCTTAAGTAAAAAGTATGAAAATTTGTAAGCGTAGTTAGTCCATGCGCATAAGCTTTATAAATTAGTTCTACTTAATGATAGATGAAATTAACATGAACTAGTTTTCATAAAATGTATAATTAAGAAGAGACAATAAACAAAATGATACAAATCTTTAGAACCCCTCTTAAAAATTGATTATAGTCTGTGGACTATAGACTATGGAATATAGACTTCGGAGTTTAATCTTTATTCATTTTCTTCGTTTGTATCTATAATTTTTAGTGGTTCTTCGGTAATCTCAGAAGTGGCATTATTTCCAAGGTCTATGAGCTCTATCTTTACATTTTCAGATTCCATCTTGATGATACCAAAGAAAGGTATCTCCTTTGAATAGACTATTAGAGACTGCCTTGGTGTATCATTTTTTATAATATATGCGTTGAACTCCTTTTTGTTGTGTTTATATAATTTCTTCTCCCCAAGGTCTTCAAGGCAGGGAAAACTTTTTAGTGTCTCATCCGCTTTATTGGAATCACCAGCAGGTATCTCAATCGCCGGAGAATAATCAGATCTATTCTTATTTACTATCTTTACTATCTGCCTATATACCTTCTTTGGATTAAGTGGGTCTCCCTCAATGAGCCTCTTCAAAATAAAATCAAGTTCACCTGTTCGTGTTACAATTTCAAACCACATAAGATCCTTCTCTCCCAATCTCTTCTCCCCTACAATTGCAAGTTTAAGATCCATCCTCTCCTTTCCAGAATAGATGTAATAACTGACCCATTCGCCACTTTTTGGCATCCTCCCCATATTACAATCGGCAGATAAATAAAAAGGAAAGATCGTGATAGAAAATAAAAATAATGGCAAAAATCTAAAACTCCATAGCATGGCCATTATATTATACTATCAGTACTTTTTTGCAAAGGATAAAAGACTTAAAATCGTGAGAATATTTAGTGTACGCCCTATATCATACATTTTAGATTCATTAATCGTAATTTCTACGCAAAATGCACAGAAGATTTTCAGGACCTTTGGTTTCGGTTATGCCGAATCAGGTTATAGTTTCCCGCTTTTGGAGAAATGATAGCATTAAAAAAATTTGAGTAAAATTTCCAGTTTCACAGGGAGCAAAGCAATAGAAAATTACAGCATAACTTTTATTCAACGGGATAGGTTATAGATTAAATCTCTGAACAAGGCTTATACTCAGATTTTTTAAGAAAATTAAATTTATAAATAGAATTTATGTTGCTAAAATAGTAATAATTCGGAGGTAATTATGATAAGATATATTATTTATCCTATTATAATTCTAATGCTCACAATTGCCTGTTCGGATTCTGTCTCGGGTATCAGGAATGAAGATATATATGATATTGAAGATATTTACACAGGAGATATCTCTACAAGAGATTATGGTTATCTGGATTATGGGGTTGAGGAAGAAGAAGATATAATTGATATGGATTATACAATCAGAGATGCAGACCCCAAAAACCCCGACAATAAGAATATTGATTCAGATTGTGATGGTCTCTCAGATTTTGAGGAATTCTCTATTATCTATGCAGGGGGAAAGAAGACAGACCCGATGAATCCAGACTCTGATGGAGATGGAATCACGGATGGTGTGGAGGCTGGCAGGGTATCCTCTGTTGACCCGCTCTGCAAAAGATATTTTAGAGGGGATGCAGACCCATCTACAATTACAAATCCTACATCAGTAGATTCGGATTGCGATGGTATACCAGATGGAGCGGAGGATAAAAATAAGAATGGGAAGAGAGATCAGGATGAGACAGACGCAGCTGACCCCGACACAGATAGAGATGGGCTTACGGACGGAGTTGAGCTTGGACTTATAGAACCGGCAGACAGGGATCTATGTAGAAATTTTATTGCTGATTCAGACCCCAATACAGTTACAGATCCATTAAATCCAGACACTGATGGTGACGGAATTCCAGACGGAAAAGAGGACAGGAACCACAACGGTAAAGTGGATATCTCTGATAAGAATAGTCCCAATTATTCTGGGGGCGATGAGACTGACCCCTCAAGTGCAGATTCAGATGGAGATGGAATTCCGGATGGTGTGGAGGATAAGAATCAGAACTTTATTGTGGATCCCGGCGAGACTGACCCGCTTGTAAAGAATCTTGATTCTGATGGTGATGGTATAGATGAT
>JBMFOP010000164.1:0-2184 GCA_049969675.1 Myxococcota bacterium
AATCCTTGTTTTAATGGAAGTTGGTATAAAACTTTACATCGTATACATATACATTATCACTCTTCATCTGTTTCAATCCTTGTTTTAATGGAAGTTGGTATAAAACCGTCCGCCTTAATTTTCTGGTGATTTCATTATGTTAGATATAACTTTTTGAGATTCTACTGCTGAATTTCTGGTCTTCTCCCTGCCCTTTTAACCCCTTTTTTCGGTCTGATTCCATATTTTTCCAGCATAATTTCAATGAGTTATCTAAATTTTTGAACTTTTTTCAATAAATTTACATAATGAAAATCCCCAAAAGACCTCTCATATTCAATTTTCAAAGAGCAACTCTATTATATAGATTTTTTTTCTAAATGCAAATATTTTTGTAGCAGCAGTCAATACATTTCATCTGATTCTTGCTTACCCTCGGGAAGTAACACCTCTCACTAATCTCAAATATCTCCTCAATAAATTCTAATATTGTATTAAAATCCTCATCTCCGATAGAAATCTCTTTTAAAAGATTCTTTGAACGTGTATAAATAATGTAACCTCTGTTTACCTCTTTATTGAATGTCTCTCTTATTAACAACCCGTAGAAGATTATCTGATATTTATGCGTCTTAAATATGGTATCCTTGTATTCGGCAAATTTATAATCCAGTGGTGCCATTGTGCCATCGCTAAGTGTTAATACCTCATCCACCTCGCCTTTTATCCTGAATCTGTCTGAGGACATAAATACAGATATCTGCTTTTCTACTGCACCTATCCGTCTTCTCAGATATTCTGTATTGATATTTTTCTTTTCCTCGTGAAGTAATCTGCCCTGAATAACTTTGTATCTGGTATCTTCATTCTGGTCAATACACAGGCAGTTCATAAAGTAGATAAATCTCTTGCAGTATAGATATTCAAGTAAAACAGAGGCGGTTATAAACTTTCTATCTGGCTTTTGTAACTCTTCAACCATAGTTGATTATACAAATAGCGCTTTTATCTCATCAGAGATGAGTTCTTTATCAAAAGGAATGCCAACAATCTTTACTTTTGAAAAATCTTCACTACACATAGGAAATAGATAGACTGCATCTGTTTCTTCATTTATCAATTCTTTACATTTCAGCATTAATTCATCAAATTGATTCCTGTTGATATCACCCAAAAATGCGCTCTTTTGCACTCTGTAAAGTCCATACTCTTTACAGAATTTTGCCACTTTGTTTCTCTTCTTATCCTCTGAAATATCATAAATCACCCATACAAGCATCTATTTCTCCTCCTTTAAATCCCTGATAAAACTATTTGCGATATTGTGTAAATCCAGCTGAATAATATGTCTCCTCTTTACAACACGGTTTTTATATTTGATAGGCTCATCCAGAAATTTCATAAAGTTTTCCAGAAGTACCGCCTTCCCTTCCTTATTTAAGGTGAAGCCGTTTGGGACTTTATCAAAGTACTCATCCTTTATCTGTCTCTGCGTAAATAGAAAGACAACAGACTCCTCTGCGAATATCCTGTAGAGTTCAATCAGATCAAATACCATTGACTTTTTATTGTAATTGTCTGAGTGCAAAAATCCAATATAGGGGTCAATGCCAGCAATAATACAGGCCTTTTCTACCATAGAATATAGTATTCCATAAGAGTAATTGAGCATAGCATTAAAATAGTCTTTTGCAGGGTCTCTGCTCCTGCCATCAAATCTATATCTTTCAGGGAGACAGAGACTGATACACTCAAAGTATGTCTTTGCTGCAAGTGCCTCAATGGACATTATGTTATTTCTTATATCTTCAATCTGCCCTGAGAGATTATCAATTCTCAAAAGGCAATCTTCAATGGCTTGACACATATTGTATATGTTGTTTCTCAAATCCTCTCTCGTCTTTGCAAGCCTTTTTAAGAAATCAATTTGATTGTTTATCTTGGTCTTTATCCATTCTTTTGCAAGTTCTGCTCCCTCAATGGCAGAGCTTTTCTCAAGCTGTCTTCTCCTTATCAGTACAGTGCTTCCGAGCTTGCTATGCCATATCCTTGCATAGGGATTTCCATATTCATCTAAAAAAACAATATCTATATTGTTTTCCATAGCGAGTTTGATTGCATCAGTGGTGATATATGCAGCAGTAGATATCAGTATAGATTCTATCTTTTTTGCTGAGACCTCAAAGACCTTATCATCGGTTTTGA
>JBMFOP010000165.1:0-1687 GCA_049969675.1 Myxococcota bacterium
AGAATACGAAACCACAAATGTTTGGCGTATAGATCCGACATTTGATAAAATTCATACCGCTGTTTTTCCACTCGAACTTTGCAACAGAGTTATTAAATTTTATTCTTTTGTAGGAGATTTGATTTTCGATCCATTTGCGGGTAGCGGGACATTAGGCAGAGCAGCGTTGAATCTAAATAGAAATTTCTTTTTAACAGAAAAAGAAGGTAAATATATAAATAGAATTAAGGAGGAATTAAATAGAGTGGGTAATTTATTTAATCAAGTAGGCCAACCAAAATTTGTTAGCCTTCAAGAATTTATTACTTTAACAAAGAGAAAAATATGACAATAACCGAACAAGTAGCAAAAAATATTATAAGGAAATTATTAAAGGGGCAAGACTACAGAATAGAAGTAGTCACGTTAATTAATGCTGAGTTTCTACAATTTGCAATAGATTTCTTTAAACAAATAGTTGATGCCAAATTGAAGAGCAAAAATATAACCATTGATTGGTATAAAAAAGAATTTCTTAACCCATCATTACCAGCTAGAGATATTGCTATTAATGCAGGCCTGAATAAAAAGACAATTCATAACATGTTTAATTCTTCTACAAAAGAAATAGTAATTGATGCTTCAAATGAACATTATGATTCTTTATATGAAACAATTAAAAATCTTGTTGAAACTGAACATGATTTAGATCTCACACTAACAATAAAATTTAAAGGTATCAGCGTTGATTTAAATGTAAGTGAAAGTTTAATTGTAATAAACACGCTTGCTGTGAAACGTGCAGAGTTAAGAGGTGGTTTATGGAGTACCGCAGGGAAAAGAGTGGAAAAACCTTTAATGCAAACCCTGTGTAAATTATACGATGTTCCCGACAATAATTACGCCGTCAAAATTAAAGGTAGATTGGTTAAGGAGGCGGATTTTGAAAGAGAAGTAGATTTTTATTTAGTTGAGGGTAAAAATCAATATAAATGTGAAGTTAAGTTGATGGGCAGAGGTAATCCCGAAAGTGCCGACGCTGTAATAGCAAGAGACAGTAAAGTATTCGTTGCTGATAAACTTTCTGAAACGAACAAAAAGCAACTTGATAGTTTGGGCGTAGAATGGGTTGAATTAAGAAATGATAAAGGTTTTCAAAGATTTGAAGTGGTTTTGAACCATTTGAAAATTCCTCACGGAAGATTAACTTCAAATATTGATCAAGGGCTGGAAATGGCTTTTAGAGAAATTTTTAAGAGGAATTAATAATATAATTATGTTTACATCTTGGAATAAGAATCAAGAGAAAGACTTTTCATAAAATCTCTCGAGGTTGCAACGCCAAAACAACTCTTTTATATTACCAGAAATAAAAATTATTTGGCTTATTGGCACAAAAATTATGATGGCGTAAAAAACAAAATTGCAAAGCAGAAATTCTTTGATTGGCTCTTATACAGAAAAATGGGCACTGATTTATTTAATGAAATAGCAAAGATTGTTGGCGGATACTCTGTTCAAGGAGTAATCTCTGAGGCCATTGGTTTAACTAACCAATCCCCGGCAGATGTAGCGATTTGTAAAACTTATTCAAAAACCAGAAAATATTTTTATAATTATAGAAGTTAAAATGGCTGTGGTTCGGAATTGGGAATTTATACCTACAACCAGAGATTTAATTTGCATCGGTGATTACAGGAGCCATCAG
>JBMFOP010000166.1:0-1642 GCA_049969675.1 Myxococcota bacterium
TATCTCCCTCATCCCCTTTGCAAGCCCCACATCCTCTATATTATCTATTATCGGCTTGTCATATTCATCTATCAGCAATACCACCTTATTCTTCTCAGATAGTTTCTTTATCAACTCATCAAATGCTTTGTAATACTTCTTTGCTACTATCTCTATCCCATTCTCTCGGGCTATATCTTTCATTGAAAGATATATAAATTCTGCAAGCTCTTCCGGGCTCTCTGCCTTCTGCTTTGAAAAATCTAAATGAATTACTGGAAATCTTCTTGACCAGTCCCATCTGTTGTAAATGAATAATCCCTCAAATAACTCCTCTCTACCTTCAAAGAGTTGGTGGATTGTATCTATTAAAAGCGATTTACCAAACCTCCTCGGACGGGATAAGAAATAATATTTTCCAGACTGTGTTAGATTATAGATATGCTCAGTCTTATCAATGTAGATATAGTCATCTGACCTCATCTCCTTGAAACTCTGGATTGCAATCGGGAGTTTCTTCATATTTTTACCCCTTACCAATATGTAAATATTTCATAAAGGTACGAATAAGTCAAACTCAAAAAATATTCACATCTAATTTAGTGTTACAAAACAATAGCAATGAAAAAAAAATTTTCTATAAATAG
This sequence comes from Myxococcota bacterium, assembly GCA_049969675.1. Classification (GTDB taxonomy): domain Bacteria; phylum Myxococcota; class SpSt-1050; order SpSt-1050; family SpSt-1050; genus SpSt-1050. The sequence goes on from JBMFOP010000166.1 coordinate 627, forward strand.
AATCTATTTTAAATAGTAAAATAAACAATCCAATCTCTTAATCTTTTGTATTTAGCACACAAATTCCCCATAATACAAAGAATTGCTAAATTTAGGTAACTTTAAGATATTATCTGATTGAAAAGTGAATAATTTTAATATATTTTGAAATCCATTTCAGGGAGGTTATCTGTGAAGAAATTTGTTATAACATTTCTTTTATTAATAGCATCTTCCGATTTATATGCTGTGAGAGAATCACAGGGATTCCCTGCAAAGATAATAGGAGTTCCAGTATTTCAATTTCCGTCTATTGGCAATATTGATTCAGATGAGGAGAAAGAGATATTATTTTATGCCTCTGGCAGACTTGAGTGCTGGAAATCGGATGGGAGCATCTGTGCGTGGGCACCTTTTGAGATAAAGGAGAATGTTGAGATGATTTATTCTCCAGCACTCGCGGATATCAATCAGGATGGTAAGATGGAGATTATATTCGGTTCAACTGATGGAAATTTATACATTATGAATGGCGATGGAAAACTGCTTTCTGGATTTCCCAAAAAATTTGGGAATGGATATATCTCTACCCCATCAGCATTTGATATTGACAGAGATTCAAAGCCGGAGATCTGCTTTGGGACTCAGGAGAAGAGATTTTACTGCATAAAACCAGATGGCTCGGTATTAAAGGGATTCCCCGTAAAGACAGATTCCGCTGTTACCACAAGTGGGAGTTTCGCATATTTTGGTGAGAATAATGAATTATCTATTGCCTTTGGGTGTGAAAATGGAAATGTATATGTGGTAAGCACAAGTGGAAGGATATTGAAAAATTTCCCTTTTAAGACTCATTATGTCATCTCTGGAATGCCGGTATTTGCAGATATTAACGATGATGGCAGGAATGAACTTATTATTTCTTCACAGGATTATTCAGTATATGTCTTAAATGAGAATGGAAAGTTGCTGGAGGGTTTTCCTTTTGAAACTGGTTACAGGATACATAGTTCACCTGCGATTGCGGATATTGATAT
>JBMFOP010000167.1:0-1568 GCA_049969675.1 Myxococcota bacterium
CTTCACAGAATGAATAAGAGGCACGCCTGGCGGCTCTATAAAGAATTTAAGAAGTACTGTTGTTTTCTGGATATTGAGACAGATGGGCAGTATGGAATGGATTCGGATATAACAGTTATAGGTGTATATAGTGAAAATGGATATAAGCCTTATATAAATGGGAAAAATCTCAAAACATTTGAAGATGAAATTCTTAAGTATGACCTTATAATTACTTTCAACGGTTCACTATTTGATTTTCCGGTGATATCAAGATATTTTAGAACGAGGTATTTTCACAATATCGCACATATAGATATGCGAACGATCTGCGGTAGTATGGATAAAAGTTTTAGAGGAGGATTAAAATCAATAGAGAGAAAGATTGGACTCTATAGACCACCAGAAATAAGAAATCTGGATGGTTATGATGCAGTCAAATTGTGGCATAGATATCAAAACGGTGAGAGGGGTTGTCTGGATATCCTTATTGAATACAATAAATATGACGTCTTGAACCTTTCTAAACTCTCAGATTTTATTTATCAATACGGAGTAAATCTGATGAAGGAGAAAGGTTTAAAGACAGATGAGGAGGGAAAAGATGAATGAATCAGAACTGCCCGGAGTAGGGACAAAGTACTGGATGAGACTTGAAAACGGAAAGACCATTACAGTTATTAAGCATGATTCAGGATGGTATGAGATTGCATATTTACATCCGGATACTGAAATCCCAGAATACTACACAGAATTAAGCGAGGAAGAGGCAATTGAGGTTGGCTCGGTGCTTGCCCAAAAGGTTCATCAGAAGATTGTAGAAAAAATGGATGTCCTTATAAAAAATCTGATAATCGAATGGTTTAAGATTCCATCTACATTTGAACAGAAGACTATAGGAGATATCCAGATAAGAAAGAGGACTGGCGTATCCGTTGTTGCGATTATAAGAGATAAAGAGACCATCCCCGGACCCGGACCACAGGATAGTATTCACCCTCAGGACATACTTCTTATAGTAGGTAGGAAAGAGTCCATAGAAACATTTAAGAAGTTATTCAACAACTAACCTATGGATTTCTTACAACCACTTACAATTACTATTATCTTACTCTTTATGCTCTCCTTTATATCAAACAGTCTCAATTTCTTCTCTATACCACTATTTATTACAGGTGGAATAATTCTGAGACCGTTTATTCACGACACTACACAATCTATTTCAATACTTTCGGAACTCGGGCTTTTACTACTATTATTCTATATTGGATTTGAAATTTCACCGATTAGATATCTCAAAAACTTGAAGAATTTTTTCTTTGATGGGATGCTGGACTTCTTGATATCATTTTTTCTACCATTTTTTGTCTTAGCTGCTTTGAGTAAAGATTATAAATTCTCAATCTTTGCTGCAACACTACTTTATATCTCAAGTTCGGCGATAGGCTTGAAACTCATTGTAGATTTTAGATTTTCAATATACAATTTTGCCGAGAAGGCAATCAATATACTCCTTTTTCAGGACATTGTTATATCCTTTCTAATAATGGTATTACCCCTATTCTTTGTTGAATTTAAGAGTTCAGCCC
>JBMFOP010000168.1:0-1517 GCA_049969675.1 Myxococcota bacterium
TTATTATGCTACCAATGCTTCTTGCTTCGCAAAATTCGCAAGAGAGATATATGAAATTGCGTATGAGAGGTTAAAATAATGCCGAAAAAATTAAAACTTTACCTGGAGACCTCAGTAATCAGTATGTATTTTCAAGGCGATGCACCATATTTAAGAGATTTAACACGAAAATTTTGGATGGAAGTCCTTTCGCACTTTGACGGATACATATCAGAAACCGTACTTTCTGAGATTAGAGCAACAAAGGAATCAAAACTCCGTAGAGCGCTAGAAAATATAATAAAAGAATTTAAGATACTTGAAATTACTGAGGATGTTGTAAAATTAGCAGATGTTTATTTAAAATATAGAAGGATACCACGAATGGATTCTTTACATCTTGCATACGCAAGCATCGGTGGGATGAATTTTTTAGTTACATGGAATCTCAGACACATTTATAAACGAGGCACACAAGAAGTGATCCGAGAGATAAATACCAGATTAAGAATTTCAGTACCGGTAATTGCAACACCGGAAGATTTTTTTGAAGAGGAGGAGGTGTAGAATGCCAAAAAAAATGGTTACTGAAACAGAGAAAGAAAATATATTGAAAAAAGTACGACGCGAATTCCCTGGTTGTAAGTCGTTGCAGGATATTCATTACTACCGATATTTAAAAGAAATTGAATGGGAGACAATGACACCGGCAGAGATAGTGAAAGACATAAAAGAGGGGTCACGACGAATTAAAAAAGGAATGAAGCGGTTGACAACAAGGTAATATGATGGAGTCATCTACTTCATATAACACAGATTTTTCAAAAGCCAGCCTTCTAAGCCATAGGCGAGGCTTTAAGATAGAAATGCAGTCATTGATAATTTCTGTGGTTTAAAGGTAAAATCAAGACGCATAGAGGACTGGGCTTTTTTATCCGCAGGAAGTTAGTATCGCAACAAACTCTTGACCTCACCTTTATTTATAATCTATTAGAGTTAAGGAGGAAGGATTTAGAGAGAGAAGACATAAGGAGAAGATTAATGCCCAATCAATAATTGGGACTCTTATAGCACTACCTGGAGCAGTTGTACTAATCCAGTTTAAATAGCCCTTGTATTTTTGTGAGTATTATAATATATTCTCTTTAGAACCAGATGTTAACCTGAGGTGATTTCTGATGGATAAATCTTTTTTGCAATCAGATGCCCTTGACTTCATTATTAATAGTATACCCGCACAGATATATTATAAAGATAAGGAGTTGAGGTATAGGTGGGTAAATAAGAGATTTTTGCAGTATAAAGGATTGCCAGAAGATGAGATAATCGGGAAGAGCGATAACGAAATTTATCCCGAGGAGCAGGCTAAAAATATCATTAATGAGGATAGACAGGTAATTGATACAGGGTTTGAGATATACTATGAGCATTATAGTAAAAACTCAGATAGATATTTTGCAATAAGGAAGACCGCAATAAAGAATGAGGATGGAGAGATTCAGGGGATCCTTGCTGTAATATTTGATATTACCGAGGAG
>JBMFOP010000169.1:0-1359 GCA_049969675.1 Myxococcota bacterium
CTGGTGGGCAGGACATATGGATATTAAAGTTGAGAGGAGATGGCAATATAGAGTGGCAGAAGACATATGGAGGGAGTAGCTCAGATTATGTTTTTTCCGTTCAACAGACCAAAGATGAGGGATATATAGTAGGAGCGGTGACAGAATCTTTTAGCCTTTGTGGTTATAATATATGGGTTTTGAAATTAAGAGCGAATGGTGATATAGAATGGGAGAGGACATATGGTGGGGGTAAACTTCTTTATGCCTCTAACATTCAAGAGACCAGAGATGGAGGATATGTAGTTGCTGGGACAACATACTCATTTGACCCTTATAATAATATTGTTATGTGGATACTAAAGTTAAAACCAGATGGGACTATTGACGGAAATTGTGGGAATATTATCAAAACCACGAAGGCAGTAGTAAAGGATACAAAGGTTTTTCCATCAGGCGCAGCCCTCATGCCAAAGAGTTTAAGTATAGATGTTGTGCAAGATATATCGGTTAATTCATTGGATTTAGATTTCATAATCAGGGAACAATGTTTAAAAAACTAAGACAGGAGAGGAAGTGTTTAAGTTGTATGAGAAGTAATAGATATATGTCCAAATTTTCTACAAAGGAAATGATATGGAAATTATCTATATTTGTTTTATTATGTATAACGATAAAATCAAGGATGGATTGTGAAGGCAGGTTTGAAAAGATTAATATGGAAGTGGATGATGAATCATTAATATCTGATACAGATGTAAATTTTTATAGTTTTGTAAAGACATATGCAGGGAGCGAAGGAATTTCTCTATATTTATCTTCCATTCAAGAGACCAGAGATGGAGGATATATAATATCAGGTACAACATCTTCTATTGGTTCTGATAGTGGTAAATATTTGTTGATTTTAAAGTTGAGAGCAGATGGCGAAATAGAGTGGCAAAAGTCATATGGTTGGGGTATATATAGTGATTCATCTTTTATTCAACAGACCTCTGATGATGGGTTTATAATAACTACTACAACAGGCATTTATGGTGCAGGCAATGATGATATATTGACATTAAAAGTTGATATCAATGGAAGGAAAGTATGGGGTAAAACTTATGGAGGGCATGCAGCAGATAAAGCCTCATCCATCCAGCTGACCAGAGATGGAGGATATATATTGACTGGAAACACATATTCTTTTGGTGTCGGCGATCTGGACATATGGATATTAAAGTTGAGAGGAGATGGCAGTATAGAGTGGCAGAAGACATATGGAGGGAGTGATTGGGATTATGCCTCCGCTATTCAGCAGACCAGAGATGGGGGATATATATTGGCTGGAAATACAAATTCTTTTGGTGCTGGTGGGCAGGACATATGGATATTAAA
>JBMFOP010000170.1:0-1042 GCA_049969675.1 Myxococcota bacterium
CTGGGATGTTAGAGGCAAAAATAATCTATCAATAGGATGGGAAGATATATTAAAGATTGATAAAGAAAGGCTAATTTCATTAAAAAATGGGGATGTAGATAATCTATATACTGATTTCTATACTGGGAAAATAATTACCTGTGGTCCAAAATTCGGGACAGTAAACGAGAGTGGGCAGGACTTTTACAGGAGTAAAATATTTGAGGGATGTGAGAGTATAAATATAGATGATGGATTAAATTGCGGGCTCCAGAATGAGTATGGAATATATAATTATTATTGTTTTCTAAGATTAGGAGTAGATAAGGCAAGGGAAATAAAGAAGGAGTACCCAGAGGTTGATGTATATGTAAGCATTTCAAATGACCACATAGCACCTGCCGTATTTTTACCATATATAAAGATAGGTGATACAGATTTACTCACCGAATATAAGAGGTATTGTCCAGAATGTAAATTTACAAATGCCTTAGTTATAGATAACCTGGATTGGGATGAATATTGGCAGGGAGAAGGGGGACCATATTTAATTAAAGAATCAACATATAAGGAATTGATGAAAGGTTATATCAATCATCCTTCATTTTTAGATATGGGGCTCGGAGTTAATGCATATATTGAAGGTTCATGTGTGAAGATAAAGAATTATAATGATTATGATGTTTTTATCAGTCATTTCTGTAAAGGTTACGATTCTAATGATAAAAGTTATAAAGAATATGTAATTTCTGTAAATAATAGTAAGTTTAGTAAGATGTATGAAAATTATGAATTAATAATGTATGGAAGTGATGGAACAGCATATAAGTTTATATATAAGGATGAAAATCAGGAAATACAAGAATGTAATTGGGATAGAATATCTCTTGCAATAAAGAATTGTGAGGATAAACTAAAGAGTTGTATTGGCTTTGATAAGATAGATCCACCTTTCTCATCTTCATATTGCAGCGGGGTATATGAATGTAAAAACTTATTCTATAAAAAATATATTGAGTATATCAGAGACAATGGTGATATATCTGTGCCCTTATTTGTATCG
>JBMFOP010000171.1:0-971 GCA_049969675.1 Myxococcota bacterium
ATCAGTCTTCTTAATAAATCCCCGCACACTACCCTTTTTAAATGATAGATTTATCTTTCCAATATTCGTGGTCTGACCCGGGATGACTGAAAGTGGACCAATCTCTGTCTCATAATATGCCGCATCAGAGGAGATTATTCGCAGATAATACTCTCCCTTTGGCACATCATTAATTACAAAGGTCCCATCCCTGTTCACATTTGAATTATATGAAGAATCCTTGATTGTCGCCACAAAATTTACTCTCTGCAAATCACCAAAATCCTCTGGGAGAATTGAGCCCAGAATCTTCCCCTTCGCCTGCGCTGATTCAGGTGTCTCAGGGTCAAAAGGGTTGGATGGAGTAATCTCAGTTGAACAGGAGATAAGAATCAAAAGAGAGATAATTGTAATAAAATTATACCTTTTCATCAAGACCTCCAAAAAGGAATAGTTTATCACTTTGTATATAATCTCGTCAATTCCCCAAGTGATACACATCACAAAATTTTATTTTTCATCCACTCTTCAATTCCACCCTCAATTTTATAGAATAGAGGGTTGAGAGATAGTTCATCCGTATTCAATCCGCAAAGAAATTTATATCCAGATAATAAGGGCTGATAGACCACAATCTCATAAAAACATTATAATGCCTTTTTGAACCTTCTCAATTAAAAAGAGTCGCCCTGATTTTGATAATTGAATTAAAGTAGTGTGCAGGACTTTTATGATGAATGAATTCAAAAGATATCTATTCCCCGAAATATCAGATATTGTCCTTATTTGTGCCTCAGTCTAAAACTCAGCAAAAATGAAGGGATTGTGGAGTACCTAAAAAAGACAACAGAGCGTGAAATTAACCTGTTGGTCTCCCTTTCTACTATTGTACCAAAACAGGTAGTATGTGATACGGGTAGATTCCAGGGTTTGATATTTACCTTCTCTCCTATATAGAGATATCTCTTCCCATTTACCTCAAATTCAAATGT
>JBMFOP010000172.1:0-855 GCA_049969675.1 Myxococcota bacterium
CTATTAAAACGCTTTTTGCATTTTTAATTTCTTCAACACAAGATTTAAGATAATCCATATCTTTGTATATGGGATACACACCTTTTTTATCAATGCCAGGAATATTCGGGATAACAGGAGAAGAACCTGTGGCTAAAATCAATTTCTCGTAAAAATATTCGTCGCCTTTTTTTGTTTCTACACTCTTTTTCTTCCGGTTAATTTTTATTGCTTCATCAACTATAACTTCAATGTTATTCTTTATCAGAACATCTGTTCCCAAAATATTATCCTCAGGATTCTTTAGGCTTGAAAACATATAAGGAATGCCGCAGGGAATAGGGCTATTAGCCACATTTTTTATTACCAAAATATTCTTATCCGGATAATACCTTCTGGCTGTAATAGCACTAACTATTCCTGCAGGACCTGCGCCAACAATAAGAATATTCACTTTTTTACTCATATCTACCTCCTTTTTAACTAAATTTTCCATTTCTTATTGTATTAAAAAGATTTTGAAAATCTTCTCTATATTCAGGAAATGCCCTAACCATAGGCTCTCCTTTTGAATAAGCCATCGCTAATTCTTTTTTAAAAGGGATTTTCATAAGTATAGGGATATTTTCCTGCCTGCAATATTCCTCAGTTTTATCATTTCCCAAATCTGCGCGATTAATTACTACCCCGAAAGGAATTTTTAATTTCTTAAGCACTTCTACTGCTAAAACTAAATCGTTTAAGCCAAAAGGGGTGGGTTCTGTAACTAAGATACAAAAATTGCTTCCTTTAACTGATTCAATGACAGGACAGGATGTGCCTGGTGGAACATCAATAATAGTTAAATTTTCTTCTGATTTTTTGATTTTCTTCTTC
>JBMFOP010000173.1:0-842 GCA_049969675.1 Myxococcota bacterium
GATAAGCAGATACCTGTAATGATAAAGGCAATGAATGGGACAATAAGGGACATAAAGTCTTTCAAACATATAATAGAAGAGATGGAGATAAGGTCAGTTGTGTTTGTAATGGACAGAGGTTTTGCAGGGTATAATATTACAGAGATAATGAAGGAGAGGGAGATGAGATATATATTACCATTGAGAAGGAACTTTAAGATAATAGATTATGGGATGAGATTGGGAGATAGTTTTATATATAGAGACAGGGGGATAAATAGTGGGAAGAAGAGAGTTGGAGAGGGGGTGTATTTGTATTTGTATGAAGATGTAAAGATGAGAGGGGAGGAGGAGACCACATATATAAGGATGATAACGGAGGGGAAACGTAGTGGTGATGGGTTAGAGGGGGAGAGGGAGAGGTTTGGGAAGATAGCAATCTTATCCAATATGGACAGAAAGGCGGAAGAGATATATCTAATGTATAAGCATAGGGAGATGGTAGAAGTAGCATTTGATACATTCAAGAATGGACTTGAGAATGATAAGACATATCTATCAGACGATGACGCTGTGAGGGGATATTTTTTTATATCATTTATATCGCTATACATTTATCATAGGGTGATGGAGATAATAAGGAGTAAAGGGTTACTCTCAAAGATGTCGGTAGTAGATTTATTAAATGAGTTATCTAAGGTATATAAGGTTAGTTATAGTGATGGTAGAGAGGGATTTAGCGAGATTCCTGCTAATGTAGAAAAGATAGATAATATCCTTAACCTCAACTTATTCCCTAAAACTTTGCGGAGTTAAGGTTTATAGATATTTTCAAAGAACGAGTTATTTCTTCCTTTTCTCAA
>JBMFOP010000174.1:0-779 GCA_049969675.1 Myxococcota bacterium
CAAAGGCTGAAAACGATTTAAAGATAGGCAAAGATGAAATGTTAACAGAAGCTCCAGCCACTGATGCTGTTTGTTTTCATATGCAGCAATGTATTGAGAAATACTTAAAGGCTTATCTCATATTTAATGGAAAGGAGATCAGAAAAACGCATGATATTGCGGAGTTGATTTCTAATTGTTCAGAGATTGATGAATCTTTTAAAACCCTTCTTAAGCCAGATATTGTTAAACTTACTGATTATGCTGTAGAAATAAGATATGGTGAGGATTTTTATTTTCCATCCGTTGACGAGGCAAAAGAAGCAATTGAAATTTGTGAAAAAGTAATTGAGTTTACAATGAACAAATTAAAAGAAAAAGGATTTGAAATTTAAGTAGACCGGATTATGACTAAGCTTTACTTACAAAACATCATAGACGATATTGCTTTTGAAAACTTGCCGGTAAGGTGGCAAGGTTTTGATTTTGTGCGGTTTTCAAAAGATAAAGCGCTCTTTGATTTTCAGCAAAATGCGTTAAAGAACGCCCTAAAAGCCTTGCATTTATTTTTTAAGGACAGGAATGCTGATAAAAAGGAGTTGTTTGATCATTACAAGCTAAATGGTTTGGAAGAAGATTTTGATTACGACTTAAAGAAAAAGCAGGATAGTAAAACCGCAAAATATCTTTTGGAATATCCTGAAGATTATCCGATAATTAATAATAAGATATCATATGCCTACTTTATCAACAGAATGAGTTTCTGGATGGCGACAGGTTCGGGAAAAACGCTGATTATA
>JBMFOP010000175.1:0-771 GCA_049969675.1 Myxococcota bacterium
ATAAGCTCTCTTTCTCCAATGTAGAGACGTCATTGGTAGTTCTGGTCGCTTTGCGCTATGTCTGGTCTGAGAATATAAAAAACGAGAGTATGAAGAAGGAATTTTGCAAGCGATTTGAAGAAGGACTTATGGGGATAAAGGCAGGGATAGATAAGAAAGGAGGGACGAAGAAGAAAGAGAAGGTATATGAGCGGATAGGGAGGCTAAAGGAGAAATATCCCTCTATATGGAGGTATTACGATATAAAATTAGAGGAGAATGGCGATATAGTAAGTGGGATTTCGTGGAAGAAGAGAGATGGAGTGGAACAAAGGGATGGGGTATATATAATAAGGACGACCCTTGTGGAAGGAGAGGAGACGGTATGGAAGATATATAACACCATTAGAGAGATAGAATCAACATTCAGGGTGTTGAAGACAGACTTAAAGATGAGGCCTATATACCATCAAAGAAGCAATTATACTGAGTCACACATATTTGGTAGCCTATTGGCATATACGATGGTCAATACCATAAGACACAACCTTAAAGGAAAGGATATAAGAGATAGCTGGACGACGATAGTGCAGACGATGTCAACACAGAAGGTAGTAAACACATCCATAAAGAATAGAAGAGGGGATGTGATATATATAAAGAAGATAACGAAGCCACTTGCAAGAGTATCACAGATATACGAAGCAATAGGATTAAGAGAGAGGGCATTTTACATTAAAAAATCTGTATTACCTAAAATTGACACAACAATCTCCCAACCCACTGGTTTTA
>JBMFOP010000176.1:0-750 GCA_049969675.1 Myxococcota bacterium
TTTAAATCCACTTGGTTCAGATAAAACTTCTACTAAAATTTCCATAGTTAATCCTCCTTTGACGTTTAAATCCACTTGGTTCAGATAAAACATGAAATTTTTTCATATCGTCATCGGTGTAGTTATAACTTTAAATCCCACTTGGTTCAGATAAAACGCAATTAAAATATACATATTCTTCTACACCAGCCTTCGTTTAAATCCACTTGGTTCAGATAAAACAAGGATGGAGGAATATACATAGTAGCACCTACGGGTTTAAATCCACTTGGTTCAGATAAAACTCCGCTCCGCTAATCTATTCTTATAACCTTTTACATCCTTTAAATCCCACTTGGTTCAGATAAAACACAAAAAACGAATTAGCACACGGTAGTCCTTACGACTTCTTTAAATCCCACTTGGTTCAGATAAAACGATTCAAAGAGTTATGACAGAAATAATGAACTCCGCCTTTAAATCCCACTTGGTTCAGATAAAACGTTGTCTCATTCCTAAAAGAGACAAAAGAGTTGCTCTTTAAATCCCACTTGGTTCAGATAAAACCTGTTGTCGTGATGTAGAGGACAGGTGTCCTTTGTGTGTTTAAATCCACTTGGTTCAGATAAAACAAACAGCAGGTCCAAAGAGTACAACTGGGTAGTCTAGCGTTTAAATCCACTTGGTTCAGATAAAACTAGGGTGGATGAGATGATACCCATTAAACCTTTTATAGTCGTTTAAATCCACTTGGTTCAGATAAAACCATTC
>JBMFOP010000177.1:0-704 GCA_049969675.1 Myxococcota bacterium
GTATAACACAGCATAAAAGGCTCCCCTGTGAGATAGCCTGCGTCATCTCACGGGGTCACCCAGATTCCGCCTTCGTCGGAACTTCTTTTATGCTGGAACCATTAGGCGAAACGGCGGGCTTAATAAAAAAGGGAAACAATGTCTAATCAAAAGGTAAATTTCAAAACTGAAAGAGAACTTCAGGAAGCAATCCTGCAAGAGAAAATAAAAGGAACGTCTGACTTAGAGATCAGGCAAAAGTATGGAGTTACTTTTAAGTATATTGAAGGGGTTATTACTCAAACGCAAGGGCTTAATATCAGTGCTTTGAAAGTTTCTAAAAAAATAAAAACACTTCATCCAAAAGATTTTAATGAAGAACAAACCACTGTTTGGAGTTTTAAACAAAGGGGCGACTGGGCAACTCATAGTGGCGAGTACAGGGGCAACTGGTCCCCTTATATTCCGAGGAATGTTGTTCTTAAATATTCAAAGCCTGGCGAATTAGTGTTAGATTATTTCTGCGGTGCGGGAACAACTGCCGTTGAATGTAAACTCCCGGGAAGAAGGTGTATGGCACTTGATATCAACGATAAAGCCATTGAATTAGTATAGAAGAATGTAGACTTTAATATAGAATCAACCCAATTAACTTTACTTGATGAGGAAACTCATCCAAAGGTTTATGAACCTGAATTATCAGTAGGTGATGCCAGAGATTTATC
>JBMFOP010000178.1:0-672 GCA_049969675.1 Myxococcota bacterium
GAAGAAGAAGGTATTGAGTTTGATTATGTGTTTGATATTGATAATAGAGAAAAGATTGAATTAGACCAGACAAAAAAGCTTAAACTTGAGCAACTTGAAAGAAAATATCTATCAGAAGAAAGAACTATGAGGATTGCCGAAGAAATTAAGAATAATACTAAATATGGCGAAAAAATGATTTTATTTGGAGTAAGTCAGGCACATTGTCTTATGCTTGCAAATGCAATAAATAAATTATTTGAAGATAATGAAGAGGTTGCACCAAGATATGCAGAGGCGATTATTTCAGATAATGGTGAGGTAAATACCACGCTGAAAGAGTGGTTTAAAAATCCAAACCGCAAGCCATATATCGCAGTATCGGTTGATATTATGAGCACAGGTGTTGATATCCCCTGTGTCAGATTTATTGGTTTTTCTGCTTTAACCAAATCGGTTGGTAAATATATTCAGATGTTAGGTAGGGGAACACGACTAGACCCAAAATCTGGAAAATTTAGTTTTACAATTCTGGATTTTGTTGGTCTGTGTAAAAGAATGCAGGATAATGGCAGAGGGACCCCGAAGGAAAATGAAAAAATTGTCAAGGAAATGGTTGGTGGTCGCAGTATTTGTTCAGTTAAAGAAATCCCATCTGGTTATTTTTTAATACCAAATCCTGACCCTAAAAAT
>JBMFOP010000179.1:0-663 GCA_049969675.1 Myxococcota bacterium
TGGTTATCTAGGGCTAATATATCTATTGTAAAAGAATATATTGAGGAAGGTTTGAAGGATCATGATGAGTGGACAGTATATGGAGCTATGGGAGCGTGTTGGATGGTTTATGGAAATGATTGTATTCCAAAGATAGAAAGAGTTCTGGATGATTTTACAAAAGGCCAGCAAATTAAAGAGATGGCCAGAAAGTTTATATTCTCAATTCTAAATGGTGATCCACCAGGCAAAGATTTCTTAGCAGAAAATCCAATAGATTATGGGGAGTAACCGAGAGCTGTAATAGATTGTTGATTAGCAAAAAATTGGTAGTGTAATGAATCTTTGATGTGAATCATACCTGTCCAAAATATATTTATTTGAATAGGAACTAACTCGGCGCAAGTGAAACTAAAAGTCCCTTTGCTCACTTCCCTTAAAAATTAAGATTATTAAACAACACAGGCTACCCCATTAGACCTTAGGGATGGGCTTACACTTTATGCTTTATGGCAGATTAGGAGATAAACTAATTTATCAGACTACCTTTTCCCAATCAAATTTAACTATATTCCTCTCCTCCTTTGAAAATTCTATCCCTACTATGTATATATCCTTACCCATCCCCTTATACCTCTCATAATACCTCTTATCCCTTATCTGCTCTATCGCACTGTTTACATC
>JBMFOP010000180.1:0-616 GCA_049969675.1 Myxococcota bacterium
TGAGCATTCTGACCACATCTCTTCCCACACAATCCACAATTGTTTACATCATTTGAGAGATTTATCTCACAACCATCCTGCACAATACCATTACAATTCTGGTATGGAGATTTACAGGAGTTTATTATGCATTGACCTGATGAACAGGAGGTGCTGCTCACCTGATAAAGATTGTTACAATTATTATTACAACCACCACAATTATATGGGTCAGTAGAGATATTCACCTCACAACCATCAGACCAGTTTCCATTACAATTATAATAATTGGTATTACAAAAACAATTCGCGCTTGAACAATAAGCATTCTGTCCACATTTATTTCCACAGGTTCCGCAGTTATTACCATCTGTATTTAAATTTACCTCACATCCATTGTTATGTACTCCATCGCAATTTGCATAATTCCATTTACATACGCCTACATAACAAAGACCAGAATTACACACATTGACATCTACATTTGGCAGATTGCATACAACTCCACAGCCGTTGCAGTTATATGGGTCAGAAAGCTTATTTACTTCACATCCATCAACCCAGTTATTATTGCAATTTAGATACCCGCTATCACACTGACAGGAACTATTTATACAACTGGCATTATTATTACATT
>JBMFOP010000181.1:0-609 GCA_049969675.1 Myxococcota bacterium
TGGGAATCATCTATGGAGTAAGAGATTCGGGGGGAGTAGTGGTGATGTGGGTTATTCCGTCTCAGTAGATAAAAATGGGAATGTGTATATAACAGGGTATTTTAATTCATCTTCTATAGACTTTGGAGGAGGTGCACTTACAAATGCAGGAGGTAATTGTGGAAATTATCCTTGCGATGATATCTTTCTTGCCAAATTTGATACAAATGGAAATCATCTATGGAGTAAGAGATTCGGAGGGAATAATGGTGAAGATGGTTCTTCCGTCTCAGTAGATTCAAATGGGAATGTGTATATAACAGGGTGGTTTCATTCATCTTCTATAGACTTTGGAGGTGGTGCACTTACAAATGCAGGAGATGCTGATATCTTTCTTGCCAAATTTGATACAAATGGTAATCATCTATGGAGTAAGAGATTCGGGGGGAGTGATGGTGATGGGGGTTCTTCCGTCTCAGTAGATAAAAATGGGAATGTGTATATAACAGGGGGTTTTTGGTCATCTTCTATAGACTTTGGAGGAGGTGCACTTACAAATGCAAATGCAGGAATTGATGATATCTTTCTTGCCAAATTTGATAGTAATGGTAATTATCTATGGAGTAATAG
>JBMFOP010000182.1:0-598 GCA_049969675.1 Myxococcota bacterium
CTATTATTAAGCACAAATCCCGCAAACTGGTCGGAGTAGGTAGGCCGGATGTTCAAATAGACCGTGCTGTTTATCGGGATCACGCAACCCTGGCTGCCATCGGTGGAATAGTATATGTTTACGTCCATGTAGGCAGTTTTCAGGCAGGCGGCAGGCAATATAGAGCGAAAATCGCCCGGGCATATGCTTATCGACCAATCTTTATAATTACCACCGAGATTGCCTTGAGTCCCGCTGATGATCCCAGCTTTATAACTGTTATTTGTAAACTCGAGTGCCTTTATCCAGCCTGCAGGCACCATGCTGTCATGGGTCGAGCCGGGATTGTCGAATACCTCATCAAAGCTTCGTTTTATTATCGCATCGTCGTCAACGCCGTTGACCGGGACAATTATTGTATTACTGGGTGTCGGGGGACACTGCTCTACGTTGCCGTCCGCCGCCCCTCCATCTTCACCTGCTCCACCATCATCTCCCTGACCGCCGCCGTCCGCCACGCCGCCATCATACCCATTCGCCCCTCCATCTTCCACTCCACCGTCATAGCCATTGTCAGGACACCAACCATAACTCCCGTCCGGATACACGCACGATTGCT
>JBMFOP010000183.1:0-577 GCA_049969675.1 Myxococcota bacterium
TAAATAAAAAGCAAAATTAACTTCGGTTTTATTCATAAATCACCTCTGTCTTCTTTACCCGTTATTTGATAAATTTAACTAAATAATGATTTATTCTGTCATCATCCCATCCTGTAGGAACATACATCCACCCTAAATTAACTGGGTCTGTCTTATCCTTGCACCCCTTATAATTTTTACCCTCAAATTCTCCACCCTGAATATAAACAAGGAATCTCTCCTTAAGCAAATTTGAACCATAAGCCGCATAGATGACCTTATTCATAATTATTTTCCTCCTTCAATTATCTTTATCTCTTCCGTTAAATTATAAATTATAAACCAATTTGTCAATTTGGGCTTCAAGTTCCTTTGACTTTTACCTCATTCCACTCTTTTAGAGGGGTATCTACAACTACTCCGTCCACCTCTGGCGTCCCCCTTCAGGGTAGAGGAATCGAGGGAGAGGATTTGGGAGACAAGGGATTCTATCTGCTTGGCTTCAGGGTGTACTTTTGTGTTCGTCATAAAATTTTCTTCCCTCTTCAGTTATTTCCCATATACCTCGCGTGGAATTGATTGCCAGCAGACCTTCATA
>JBMFOP010000184.1:0-276 GCA_049969675.1 Myxococcota bacterium
TCTGATTTCAAGCAAGTGTGAAGCAATTTCCTTACTTGCTCCTTGTCCTTTCTCTGCATATTCCTGTATCTTATTCCAATCAATTGTGCCGTCATCTTTGATAGCGTCAGGTAAATACTTTTTGAATTTTTGTTTGTCAATATCTGAAAGGTTTGTGTCTTCATACTTCTTTATCAAATCTTTGTTCAGTAAATAAGGCAATGCTACTTCACTTGCTAACACTCCTAAAGCTTGTCCTACTCCTTTCCACGGGTCATATTCGGGAAGATATATTAC
>JBMFOP010000184.1:286-562 GCA_049969675.1 Myxococcota bacterium
TCTGATTTCAAGCAAGTGTGAAGCAATTTCCTTACTTGCTCCTTGTCCTTTCTCTGCATATTCCTGTATCTTATTCCAATCAATTGTGCCGTCATCTTTGATAGCGTCAGGTAAATACTTTTTGAATTTTTGTTTGTCAATATCTGAAAGGTTTGTGTCTTCATACTTCTTTATCAAATCTTTATTCAGCAAATAAGGTAATGCTACTTCACTTGCTAACACTCCTAAAGCTTGTCCTACTCCTTTCCACGGGTCATATTCGGGAAGATATATTAC
>JBMFOP010000185.1:0-526 GCA_049969675.1 Myxococcota bacterium
CATTTTAAATCCACTACCTATTTTTAGCAATGGCAGATAACGTTCCCAGCATAAAAGAAGTCTCGACGAAGTCGAGATTTGGGTGAGTGCCGTAAGGCACGAACCTTTTATGCTGTGTTATACGCCGTCGCTTAGAATTCAATAACATAAACCAACTCCTCATCGATTTTTTCAAGGTCTAATAAAACTTTTTCTCTTCTCGGTGAACCATCTGCATTTCTAAAATCTCTTTGAAATGATCCACATTTAACCAGGGTATCATCCGTTATTTTGATGAAAGAAATTTGCTGTAAATCAAAAGAAACCTTTCTTAATCTTGACCATGCCCCTCTCTTTATTCTTTCAATTGAATAATCTGATAATCCACCCTTCAATGCATCATGCCACTTCTGAAATGTTCTATCTTCATCGTTGTATAGAACTTTTCCAAGTGCAAGAATTAAACCAACTGCCCCGTTATCTTTTATTCCATTTGCAGTTGCCTCGCTATCATTAACAATAATCTGGTGACTGCTGGTATTCATAG
>JBMFOP010000186.1:0-516 GCA_049969675.1 Myxococcota bacterium
ATATTCTAAGGGTAACAGTCTGCAACACTACCTCTTCCTGTGAGACAGAGGAGGTGAGATTTACAATAGGTATAAATCCATCTGTGATAGTAGATATATGGAACAGATTTCTAAAATCAATGAGGTGTAATGCGAACCTCTGGCGATTTATTACAAATAATGTAAGTGATTTAGATGGGGATGGGATAAGGGATGATATTTCTGATTGTGATAATTGTAAGGATGTAGCAAATAGTGACCAATCTGATTGGAATAAGAATGGGAAAGGGGATGCCTGTGAGGATAGTGATGGGGATGGATTAACCGATGAGGAGGAGATAAAGAAGTATCACACATCTCCATCAAAGAGGGATACAGATGGAGATGGGCTGGAGGATAAGATGGAGATACTCTGGGGAAAGTTAGAAAGGAATTAGATTCTTTAATCCTAACTTCTACGCAAAGTGCAAAGAAGTTCTTTTATGGATTTTGGTTTCGGCTATGCCGAATTAGGATCCTAAGAAGGACTAATACAGA
>JBMFOP010000187.1:0-515 GCA_049969675.1 Myxococcota bacterium
CCATTACTCCATAATCCATCGCAATTTGCATATCCAGTCTGACAGGCACATATCTTATTATTACAGACTGAGTTACCTCCACAATTTGTTGCACAATCGCCACAATGATGAGCATCTGTTGAGAAATTTGCCTCACAACCATTAGCCCAACTATTATCGCAATTGCCAAAACCAGAATTACATTCGCATTGATAATTTTTACACCTGGCATTGCTACCGCAGTCTCCACAACTCCCTCCACACCCATCATCCCCACACTCCTTATTTGTGCAATCGGGAACACATACATCCGTTATTACATCCATTCCTACATCTTCAATGACATCTCTTACATCCCCCATTATGTCTGTTACATCCTCCTCTTTTATATCAACCACATCCTCTACATCTGATGTATTTATTAAATCAGATATATCTTCAACATCTTCAATATCATTAACCTCATTCACATCATTAACCTCAATATCCTCAACAGCATCTCTGTATGTATCTACCACATCTCTCACATCCTCTAC
>JBMFOP010000188.1:0-500 GCA_049969675.1 Myxococcota bacterium
CTGCCATCTACAAATAAAGCATCAACAAGGTCCTGAACTTTCATAGCACAATACCTCCCTATGTTATTCTACTTTTTCTTAACTGCTTCATATGCCTTTAAGAGGTTAATCCTTTGAACTTCTTCATAAGATATATTATTTGAACCAACTATAGCCTGTATCTTATTTATGTTGGCAAACTGTCTTGCAACCTCTGCGTTTATCAGTGCGTTCAAAGCAATAATCTCTGCCTCATACTTCTTCATATCTCCCGCCATAGCCCCTCCTGCCACCATACCACTTAGTTTATCTATTTGCTGTTTGTAAAAATTGATTTTTTTCTGAGAATTATAATAATCTAACAATGCACTTCTAATCTCAGACTTTTTAGCCTTCATACTCATAATAGACCTTTTAGATTCAGTGTCTGTAAGACTTTTCTCAAGTTTAGACACTTCAACTGGGTCTGGTGAAGTTAAAATTCCACTGATGTAAGTTTCCAACTTCCCAGAATCTAATAC